>JBEBDG010000087.1:0-8988 GCA_041157165.1 Bacteroidota bacterium | reverse complement strand
AAACATTATGGAAGAAATGTAGAATTACTGATTTTGCGAGCTATGGCTGAGGAAAAGGAGGAAGAAAAAAAATTATTAGTAGCTTACATTGCCCGATTGATGAAAGGCTTTTATGTAACCTGGAATAAGGACAGCGTAGACGACTCTGTGATTTGGCAAAATATTTTAGAGATGTCAAACAATCAATTGGCTGCAGTGGTAGAAGAGCTTTCTCAAGAAAATCTTGGTCATGCAAGAGCTGCCAATAACGCAAGAAACGCTTATAGTTCAAATGATTTTGGCAATAACAATAATAGAAACCAAAATTTCCGTAAAAATAATTTTAGAAACAATCGAAATTTCAACAACAGAAATAAAAAATAATCAGATTTATGGCATCATTTAAAGTTACCGGTGGCAGAAAGTTAAAAGGAGAAATTACCCCTCAAGGTGCAAAAAACGAGGCTTTACAGATTTTATGTGCAGTCGTTTTAACCAAAGAACCTGTTACCATCCATAACATACCAAACATTCGCGACGTTAACCAGCTTATTGACCTTTTGGGCGACATGGGTGTAAAATTGCGTCGTTTGAGTGAATCAAGTATTGAATTTGATGCTTCTCAAGTAAATATTGATTATCTAGAATCTGAAACCTATAAGAAAAAAGCTGCGGCTCTACGAGGTTCTGTAATGTTGGTTGGACCTACCTTAGCTCGTTTCAAAAAAGGTAGAATTCCTTCACCAGGTGGAGATAAAATTGGCAGAAGAAGGCTAGATACACACTTTTTTGGCTTTATGAAATTAGGAGCTAAATTCAACTATTCTGCAGAAGATGGTGGAATTTATGAAGTTGATGCCTCTGCCTTGAAAGGATGCTACATGTTATTGGATGAAGCATCTGTAACAGGAACTGCCAATATTTTAATGGCAGCTGTTTTGGCTGAAGGAACCACTACAATTTACAATGCAGCCTGTGAACCTTATCTGCAACAACTTTGTAAAATGTTGAATCGCATGGGTGCGAAAATTTCAGGAATTGGTTCCAATTTATTGACAATCGAAGGTGTAAGAGAATTAGGTGGTACGGAACATACCATGTTGCCAGATATGATTGAAATAGGTTCGTTTATTGGTATGGCAGCCATGACTCAGTCTGAAATAACCATTAAAAATTGTCAAATTGCAGAATTAGGAATTATTCCAACTGTTTTCCAAAAATTAGGAATCCAAATGGAATTCAGAGGCGATGATATCTACATTCCTTCCCAAGAACATTACGAATTGGAAAATTTCATCGATGGTTCAATGCTAACCATTTCCGATCATCCTTGGCCTGGTTTCACCCCCGATTTGTTATCCATCGTATTAGTAACTGCCATACAAGCAAAAGGAACGGTTTTGATTCACCAAAAAATGTTCGAAAGTCGATTGTTTTTCGTTGACAGATTGATCGAAATGGGTGCACAAATCATTTTGTGCGATCCACATCGTGCTACAGTCGTAGGTTTCGACAGAAAACAACAATTAAAAGGTATTCGCATGTCATCACCAGATATTCGTGCTGGGGTTTCCTTATTAATTGCTGCAATGTCGGCTACTGGCACTTCGATCATAGATAATATTGAACAAATCGACCGAGGTTACCAGAATATCGATACACGATTAAATGCATTAGGTGCAGAAATAGTACGCATTTAAAATAGTGAATAGTTAATAGTGAATAGTTAATAGTGAATAGTTAATAGTGAATAGTGAATAGTGAATAGTGATTGTTAAGGTATAAAAAATAATTTTCAACTTTCAACTTTTAACTTTCAACTTTTAACTTTCAACTTTCAACTTTTAACTTTCAACTTCCCACTTCCCTCCCTCCATGACCAAAGTTATCTCCACCATCAAATTGGCCATTCCCATTGTTATCGGACAATTGGGTGTGATGTTGATGGGTTTGGCGGATACTATTCAGGTGGGACAAATGAAAAACCTAGCTGCTGAAAGTTTAGGCGCTGCGGGGATGGCTGGATCAATCTTTTTTACGATTGGGGTCATTGGTTTGATTTGTTTACAAATCATTTCACCTATGGTTTCAAAAGCAAAAGCTGAAAACGATGAAAGTGAATGTGGTAATTTGCTACGAGCAGCCTTGCGAGTAGCTGTCTTTTTGTCCATCCTAACAATCCTAGTCATTGGTATTGTTGGATTGAATTATGACCTTTTCAAACAATCACCCATTAATAAAGAATTAACAATTCCCTATTTGACTGTCATCTCTCTTTCCATCTTTCCAATGTTTATTTTTGTGGCATTCAAAGGATTTACAGATGGATTAGAAGACACTAAAGTAGGAATGATCATTACACTCTTAGCCCTTTTGTTGAATATTTTATTAAATTTCATCTTGATTGAAGGCTGGGGCTTTATTCCTGCCTTGGGATTATTTGGCTCAGGAATTGCCACGCTAACTGCCCGAATATTAATGGCTATCAGTATGGGCTTCTATGTGTTTAGCCATAAAAAATACAAACCCTATTTGGTTAGAAAACACCAACATCAGGATTATGTTATTGAAAAGAAAATTTTAGATGTAGGCATTCCAAGTGGTTTTCAGGGTTTCTTTGAAATAGCTACCTTTGGAATGGCAGTGGTTATGATGGGCTGGATTTCTACTACTGCACAAGCTGCACATATAGTAGCCATCAACATGGCTTCATTGACATACATGGCTGCCACCGGAATTGCCTCAGCAGGAGGAATAAACGTTGGAACGGCTATTGGGGAACGTTCTCACCGAGAAATCCTTCATTCGGGCAATGCTGCCTTGAAAATCACAATCGTCTTCATGGGTGTTTGCGCTGCCATTATGTATTTTGGAAAATATTGGTTGATTAGGGGCTATACCCAAGAGATTAATGTGATAAACATTGCCATGGAATTGGTCACCTGGGGTGCCATTTTTCAATTATTTGATGGAATTCAGGCAGTTTCACTCGGCTTACTTAGAGGCTTACAAGATGTAAAAGTACCCACCGCTATTACTATTTTCTCTTATTGGGTAGTTGGTTTACCGCTCAGTTATTTTCTTGGTATTCATCAAACCTTTGGTGCTGTTGGTATTTGGATTGGACTCACCGTTAGCCTTGTTTGTTCGGCAGCATTGCTCTCTTGGCGATTTTACATGAAAGGTAAATCCATAAATTTCGACGAATTAGTTATTGAAGGATAACAATTTAATTTTCTTTCCTTAATTTGCATAGGTAACCTTACATCCTATGAAAAAAGAAAATAACGAGTTTAGAAGAAAATTCCTCCAACAAATTGGCGCAACTAGTTTAGCGGCTCTTTCCTTCCCCCTCTCTTCGGTAGCTGCTCAAGAAAAGGCTGAAGAACGTATATTGTTTTACGAGAAGCCCATTTCTGCTGGCGATAAAATCAGATTAGGAGTCATTGGCTTTGGGGTTCAAGGACATTTCGATTTGCGCTCAGCTTTAAAAGTTCCTGGAGTAGAACTAGCTGGTATTTGTGATTTATATACTGGTCGCATCCAAAATGCCAAAGAAATGTATGGAGATCAAATTTACACGACCAGAAACTACAAAGAATTATTAGATAGAGAAGATATTGATGCAGTTATCATTGCAACACATGATGTTTGGCATGCTAAAATCACAAAAGATGCACTCGCCAAAGGCAAACATGTGTATTGCGAAAAACCAATGGTTTATAAAATATCAGAGGGGCCAGCAGTAATAGAAGCACAGAAAAAATCAGGAAAAGTATTGATGGTTGGTAGCCAACGTGTTTCATCCATCGGATTGGCCAAAGCCAAAGAACTTTTGGCTGCTGGAGAAATAGGCAAATTAAACATGGTCAATGCTGTTTATGACCGTCAAAGTTCTATCGGAGCATGGGAATACACCATTCCCAAAGATGCTGATGCAGAATCAACCGATTGGGAACGGTTCATTGAAGTAACTGCTAAAATGCCCTATGATTCAAAGAAATTCTTTTGGTGGAGAGCCTTTAAAGAAGTTGGAACAGGTGTAGCTGGCGATTTATTCATTCACTTATTGAGTGGGACACACCTAGTAACCAATTCTAAAGGCCCAGAAACCATCTATAGCACTGGACAATTCTCCCATTGGAAAGATGGTAGAAATTTGCCTGATGTAATGTCGGGAGTAATGCAATACGGCGAAACCGGTGATCATCCGGCTTTCCAACTAACCTTACAAGTTAATTTTGTGAGTGGTACCGGCGGACAAGAAGTAACACGTTTTGTTGGTTCCGAAGGGGTTATGGATGTTAAAGGAAATAACATTACCATCAAACACAGCATTATGCCAGAAGCTCCAGGTTTTGGTGGTTATGATTCCGTATTTACCTTTTCAAAGGCAATGCAAGATGAAATGACCAAAGAATACGAAGCTAAGTGGACACAAGCACAAAAAACGAGGCCAATCAAAGAAGATATCACGTATAGACCGCCTGCTGGCTATGACGAGCATGTGGATCACTTCACCAATTTCTTTGATGCCATCCGTACCGGAAAACCAGTGGTAGAAGATGCAACCTTTGGCTTTAGAGCTGCTGCACCTGCACTGGCATGTAATGAAAGTTATTTAAATAAAAAAATAATTCATTGGGACCCTGTGAACATGAAATTGAAATAATAAAAAGGCCTCACATTGAGAGGCCTTTTTTTATTCTTTGATATTTGTTCTTAAATCCCTTGCCCAAGTAATCAATCGCGCTTTTTGCGCTTGAGTTAAATTTGCTTTTGGATGTAAGCCAAAATAAGTATAGGAACTTAAAGGCATTTCACCTTCTTCCACTGTTTCGACCAGTTCATCTAATTTATGTCGCTGCACCTTTCCCGGTAATTTCATAAATGTTGAAAAATCCAAATGCTCCTTTCCTTCCTCTACGTGGTGATTTAACCAAAATCCAACCGGTTGTATATTCGTATACCATGGATAAGTTGTGTAATTAGAGTGACAATCATTACATGCATCTTTTAAAATCTGCGACACATCAACTGGTACCAAATACCCTTTTTCAATAGAGTACGTTTGATCAGAAACTTGGTTTTTTGAAATGGGTATAAATTGAATAATGATTAAAATTGCAGGCAAAAAAAGGAGTTTTTTCATGGTATGAATTATTAATTAATTGTTAATTATAAATTGTGAATTATGAGATATGAAAAATTAGTTAAAAGTTAAAAAATTAACAATTCATAATTCATAATTCCTTGATTTCAACCGTAAACTATTCCCTACCACACTTACCGAACTTAGGGCCATGGCCGCACCCGCTATCATCGGATTAATCAGAAAACCATTGATGGGATATAAAATCCCAGCTGCAATTGGAATCCCAATGATGTTGTAAATAAATGCCCAAAACAAATTCTGATGAATAGTTTGTACGGTTAATTTTGACAAATGAATTGCCTGAGGAATTTTTTGTAAATCGGAAGAGATGATTGTCATTTTGGAAACATCCATGGCAATATCACTTCCATGACCCATCGCAATACTCACATCTGCCTGTGCCAAAGCAGCACTGTCATTGATGCCATCGCCTACCATGGCCACTATCTCACCTTTTGCTTGTAATTTTTTAATAAATTCAGATTTTTCACCTGGCAAAACTTCCGCTTTATAATGTTTGATACCCACTTTTTCAGAAATAGCTTTAGCAGTTTGTTGATGGTCCCCAGTCAACATATATACATCAATTCCTAACTCCTTTAATTGTTTAACAGCCTGTGTTGAACTTGGCTTGAGCGAATCCTCTATTGCAATGATGGCCAAGACCTTTTTCGAATCGGCAAAATAAACGACCGTTTTAAATTCTTGTTTCCATTGTTGCGCTTGTTCTTCTAAACTTTCTTCTAATGCCCTCTTCTGTTCTTTCATCCATTTTTGGGTACCTACTAAATACACTTGATCCTTTACCTTCGCTTCTACTCCTTTTCCAGTCACACTCGTAATAGACACCTCTTCCAAAGGGCAACTTTCTGCATAGTATTGCACCACCGCTGCCGCCAAGGGATGTTCAGACTGTTGCTCCATACTTACCAAAATATCTTTTTTATCTTCGTCATTTTCTAACCAATGTACATACTTAACCCTAGGTTTACCTTCTGTAAGTGTACCCGTTTTGTCCAATACAATTGAGGTGATTTTTTTTAAAATTTCTAGACTTTCGGCATCTTTTATCAAAATCCCATGTGCAGCACCTTTGCCTATGCCAACCATAATTGCCGTTGGCGTTGCTAAACCCAATGCACAGGGACAAGCAATGACCAAAACCGTCACAAAAGATAAAATCCCTTGCGAAGAACCATTTGAACCCCCAAAATACACCCAAGCACCTAAAGCAATCAAGGAAATGAATAAAACCATCGGCACAAAAAAGGAGGAAATTTTATCTACTAATTGTTGTACAGGGGCTTTACTTCCCTGAGCATCTTGTACCTTTTGAATTATTTGAGCAAGCAGCGTATCGGCTCCTAACTTGTCAACTTCCATTTGAAAACTACCCATTTGATTAATCGCTCCTGCAAAAACCTCTGAACCCATGCGCTTTTCAACAGGCATGGGTTCTCCTGTCAACATGCTTTCATTTACATAAGATTCTCCAGAAACAACTCTTCCATCCAATACAATCTTTGACCCAGGTTTCACTAAAAGGATATCTCCTATTTGAACTAAATTGATATTTATCTCTCTAAATTGCCCATCTTTAGTCAATACTGTTGCCAAATGCGATTGCAAACCCATTAATTTTTTCAAGGCACTGGAAGTATTTCCTTTGGCTTTTTCTTCCAACATTTTTCCAAATAAGACAAAGGCAATTACCACTGCGCTAGATTCAAAATATACATGGGCATGCAAGCCTCTACTGTGCCAAAACATCGGATTTAGCGTGTTGAACACGCTAAAAACGTAAGCTGTACCCGTGCTTAAGGCTACTAAGGTATCCATATTGGCCATTCCAAGAAATGTTTGTTTATAGGCGTTGATGAAAAAATCTTTTCCATACCAAAGCACCACAGGGGTGGATAATACCCACATGAAATAATTAGCATAAGGCAAATCCATGAAAAACATACCTAAAATGAACAAAGGGAAGGAAAATACAAATGCTCCAATGGTCCGATTTTTTAATGCTTGAAAGGATTGCTCTTGAATTTGCTCTAAGGTATTTTTAGGCTCATTTTCTTGAATAAATAAGTCATAACCAATAGCCCGAACAGCTGTTTGAATCGCTTTTAAGGTTGTCTTTTCTTGATCGAATGTAACTTGAAGCTCTGCCGTTGCAAAATTTACATTGGCTTCCTTTACTCCAGGACTTGCTATTACTGCCTTTTCTACCCCGCGGGCACAACCTGCACAGGTCATTTTTAATACAGGAACATTTTTTTTGACAACTTCCATAAAATTATCATTTATCAATACCTTTGTAAAGATGAGAATTATTCTATTGTTTTTCCTGACCTATATCACGTTTGGACAAAAATCCATCCCTGTTTGCCAAACACCAATTCCAAGTAAAAAGAAAATCATAGCCACAAGTAAGAAAATAACTGTAAAAACGGTAAAAAACAGTTATAAAGGAATGAAACGAATTCCTTCAGGAACATTCTGGATGGGCTCACATGATGTCCAAGGACGAGCCGACGAATTTCCTGTCCATCAAGTAACGGTTAGCTCATTTTGGATGGATGAAACGGAAGTTACCAACCAACAATTTGAAGATTTTGTTAAAGCCACAGGTTATGTCACTACCGCGGAAAAATCAATTAATTGGGACGAATTGAAAAAACAGGTTCCCAAAGGAACTCCAAAACCTGTTGACTCCTTGCTGGCGGCAAGTTCCTTGGTATTTGTACCTACACAAGGTCCGGTAGATCTTTCTGATTATTCCCAATGGTGGAAATTCAAACAAGGTGCCGATTGGCGACATCCAGAGGGTCCGAATTCGAGTATAAATGGTCGCAAAAATCATCCTGTAGTACATGTTTCTTGGGATGATGCGAATGCATATGCCCAATGGGCAGGCAAGCGCCTTCCCACCGAAGCCGAATGGGAATGGGCTGCCAGAGGAAATATTAAAAATGCCATTTATCCTTGGGGCAACGAATCTGTTAAAATAACACCCTATAAAACCAATAGTTTTCAAGGAGATTTCCCATACAATGATCAAGGATTGGACGGTTATAAAAGTACAACAGCCCCCGTTAAATCATTTGAACCAAATGGATTTGGACTTTATGATATGGCAGGTAATGTCTGGGAATGGTGTAGTGACTGGTACCATGCCGACTATTATTCTCAAGTCAAACGAATTCATTCGATGGATCCCAAAGGCCCCAAATCTAGCTTTGATCCTGATGAGCCTGAGGTTCCCAAAAAGGTCGTAAGAGGCGGTTCCTTTCTTTGCAACGATGACTATTGCTCAAGTTACCGCAACTCTGCCCGTATGAAAACAAGTCCAGACTCTGGATTGCAACATACGGGATTTAGGTGTGTGACTTCTAAATGACTAAAGTGCTTTAGCTAAAACGAACTTCGCAAAGTTACTCCAATGGTACCAGGGTCTCCCAATACACCTGCATACTGGCCAGCGTTTCCTGCACCTGGAAGTAATTGTTCAAAATAATTAACATTCGTAAGATTTCTCGACCAAATATTCACAGACAGACCTTTGCTCGCTTTAAAACCAACACGCGCATTGAATAAATTATACCCAGTAATGTTAAGGTACTTGGAAGGAGAAGGGCTGGATGAAAAATCACTTCTTCCATAAGAATCTACAGCTATATAAAATTCACCAATTTCGCCAAATAACTTAGCTGCAGTCGTATATTCGGCACCAAAAGACCCTACCCATTTGGAAACTCCCGGAAGGAGCCCTCCCGAAATATCTTTAAAGCTTGCTCCTCCTGTTTCCTCTAATGGAACAGGGGCATTTTTAAAGCTAACATATTTTGCATCAG
>JBEBDG010000086.1:0-9017 GCA_041157165.1 Bacteroidota bacterium | reverse complement strand
AATTAAGAGAAATAATTATGTACTGGACATTAGAACTTGCGTCTTATTTAGAAGATGCCCCTTGGCCTGCTACCAAGGACGAATTAATTGACTATGCCATTCGTACGGGTTCACCCCTTGAAGTTGTTGAAAACTTACAGGAATTAGAGGACGATGGCCAACCTTTTGAAAGTATTGAAGAAATTTGGCCGGATTATCCGACGAAAGATGACTTCTTCTTTAATGAAGATGAATATTAAAAAAGAAAGTTAAGGCGATTCAAAAATGAATCGCCTTTTTTATTTCATTTGCTATATGCTCATCTCGTAAACTAATTCCCCATCTCCTATCGACAATATCCTCAATCTTTACAGCCATTTCGAATTTTTTTTGGTAGTCAATTTCACCCATTAAAAATCCATGGCCTTGTATAATATGCTGCAAACCACCATTAATTTGGATACAATGCTGCAAAACTAATTCTTTTTCAGGACCATAAATTTCCTGAAGATGAGCGATACTTTGCTTGGACAATTGATGTTTTTTGGTTAATTCGTCAAAATGATTTTCATTAACCATACTATTTTTAAATAATGGATAGGTTTTAGTTACACATCTTCTTCTTGGCTTAACAAATACCTCAGATTCCAATGCATCAACAGTATCTTTGGCCATTACTCGATAGGTTGTCCATTTACCTCCAAGAATACTTACTAATTTACTCCGGGTATCCACCTCAACCACATGGTCTCTAACAATTGACTTTGTGTCTTGTGGCATCGATTCATGAATTACGGCCTCGACAAGGGGTCTTTGACCAACAAATACGCCTGTAATATCTGAAATTTGAGCTTGTTTTTCCGAATATCGATTAAAGTAATTCAATAAGTAATTTTTTTCATCCTCTAGAATTGGGGGGCTTTCGCATAATTGATCTGGGTCATCCGTTGTGCCCACCAAAATATAATCTCTCCATGGAATGATAAAAACAACTCGACCATCGTCTGTTTTAGGTATTAACAAAGCAGTTACAGTAGGCCAAAAAGATTTATTTAATACAATATGAGCCCCTCTACTAACTTTTAAACGATTGTGTAATTTAGGATTTGCTGCCTTTCGAATGGTATCGGCAAAGGGGCCTGTTGCATTAACAACCGACTTAACAGGCACTTCCAAAACTTCTCCTGAAACCTGATTTTCAAGAATAATTTTTTTAATTTTTAAACTTTTGGGACTCAAAACAAAATCCTTCCATGCAACATAATTTAAAATATCCGCACCTGTAGCTGCTGCTGCCTTTGCAATTGCGAGTGCATATCTTGCATCATTAAATTGGCCATCAAAATACAGAATCCCACCAACCATTCCTTTCGTGTTCAAACTTGGGATAATGTCCTTTAATTTTTTTGAAGATACAATGACAGAATCTTTCAAGTTTGTTTTACCTGCAATTTTATCATATAACCACATGCCAATTCGGTAATAAACCAAATCAAACAAAGAATAACATGGGGTCAGTAAGCCCAAGGAATGAGCCAAATGCGGCGCATTTGAAATCATAGCTTTGCGTTCATGCAAAGCTTTATAAACCATATGAAATTGTTGCCAATCTAATTTTTTAACTGCTTGTTCAAGATAACGAACTCCTCCATGAATTAATTTGGTTGACTTTGAGGAAGTTTGAGAAGCAAAATCTCCCTTTTCAATCAAAAGAACCTTATATCCACGCGTAGAGGCGTCCAATGCGATACCTAAACCAGATGCACCCCCGCCAATCACACATATATCATATCCTGTTTCAGCTTGATCCTTTACCCTCTGCCATGCCTCTGAATGATTAAAGTTCATTGAATTAATTTTATTGAAAAGTTTGATAAACTCTCAATTTACTAATTTTGAAAAAAAATAAAGTAAAAGTTTCTGCAAAAATTGATATAAATAAAAGAGATTTTATAATTTTGTAGTCTTATGGCAAAGAAAGATATTAAGGACGCAATCGAAATCATCGAAAGTCCAGAAGCATTACAACAAGAATTCAATAAAGTTCAATCTGCTTTTGAAAAGAATAAATCAAAAGTAATTTCTGTGATTGCAGGAGTAGTAATCGTAATTGCAGGCTATTTTGGTTATCAATATTACGTTTCTGCTCAAGATGCAGAGGGAGAAAAGAAATTATTCAAAGCGGTTTATGCATTTGAAAATGACTCCTTAGCAACTGCATCTAAAGATTTTGAAAAAATCACTAATGAATTTGGTGGAAATACTCAAAATTTAGCTGACCTTTATTTAGGAATTACTTTATTAAAACAAGGAAAATTTGATCAGGCAATTGAAAAATTACAAAATTTCAAATCATCTGATTTATTGGTTCAGGCAAGAGCTTATTCGTTGTTAGGTGATGCCTACTCTGAAAAAAAGGCTTATTCAGATGCCATTTCTTCTTATCAAAAAGCAGCTGACTACAAACCTAATAAATATTTCACACCGATGTATTTGTTAAAACTTGCCATTGCATTAGAAGCAAATAAGCAAAACAAAGAAGCATTAGAGGTATATACCCAAATAACTGATAAATACCCTCAATCCTCGGAGTCGATTCCAGCAAAGAAATACAAAGCTCAATTAGAAAGCTCTATCTCTGAATAAGTAGATAACATTCAATAAAAAGGGATAAGGGCTTCAGCTTTTATCCCTTTTGTATTAATTATTGGCTCCGAATGCCTCAGCCAAGAAAAAAAACAAGAGATACAAAATAAAAAGAACATGTCTTCAGTAGATAAAAATTTGAGTGAATTCATTGCAAAAAACCTGCCAGATATTAGCAATAAAAAATTTGCAATTGTTGTTTCAGAATGGAATGAAGAGATCACAGAAGCATTATATGAAGGAGCTTATCGGACTTTATTGGCCTATGGAGCCCAGCAAGGACACATCATTCGAGCAGATGTTCCGGGGAGTTTTGAATTAAGTTTAGGATCACAAAAATTTGCCCAAAGAGAAGATATTGATGCTGTAATTGCACTTGGCTGCGTCATTCAAGGTGAGACGAAACATTTTGATTTTATTTGTCAAGCTGTTGCAATGGGAATTACAGAGGTGAGTTTAAAATATAATAAACCTGTAGTATTTGGTGTATTAACCCCCAACACCAAGCAGCAAGCCTTGGATCGCGCGGGTGGAATTCACGGAAATAAGGGGGATGAAGCTGCTTTTACAGCCATAAAAATGTTAGGAATATAAATTATAAAATTATGCAAGTTTGGAAATTTGGAGGAACATCTGTTGGTAAACCAGAACGAATGAAATCAATTCGTCAATTAATTACTGAAGACGGTAAACCCAAAATAGTAGTTTTATCAGCCCTTTCTGGAAGTACAAATACTCTATTATCAATTTCAGATTCGTTATTACACAAAAATATTGCAGAGGCACAGTCGAAAACAAATGAATTGAGATCACATTACGATCAATTTTTGAATGAATTATATCAGACTGAAGCAGGACTTGCAAAAGGAAAAGCAATTGTTGAAAAAGAATTTAATTTTATTGCTCAATTGATTGCAAATTCTAATTATGGAACAAAGCAAGAAAAAGAAATAGTAGCACTTGGAGAGCTATTATCAACTCAAATTTTTGAAGCATTTTTACAGGAAGAAGGGGTGAATTCCATTTTATTGCCTGCATTAGAGTTCATGGTAATTGACGCAGATAATGAACCCGTGTTGTCAAAAATTGAAGAAAATATTGGTAAAATCCTGAATCAAAATGCGGGAAAAGAAATTTATATCACTCAAGGATTTATTTGCAGAAATCCGGCTGGCGAAGTAGATAATCTAAAAAGAGGAGGATCTGATTATACTGCCAGTTTAATCGGTGGTGCTATTTCCGCTGAGGAAGTTCAAATTTGGACAGACATTGACGGCATGCATAACAACGATCCTCGTATTGTAAAAAATACATTCCCAATCCGTGAACTTTCATTTGAGGAAGCAGCAGAATTAGCTTATTTTGGAGCTAAAATATTGCACCCAAGTACTATTACACCTGCTAAAATGAAAGGTGTTCCGGTTCGTTTGAAAAATACGATGGAACCAAGTGCTTATGGGACTTTGATTTCGGATAAAACGACTGATACTGAAATAAAGGCAATAGCTGCAAAGGACAATATTACTGCAATTTATATCCATTCAACTAGAATGCTAAATGCATATGGGTTCTTGAAGCGCGTATTCGAGGTATTTGAGAAATACAAAACACCAGTGGATATGATTACTACTTCAGAAGTTTCGGTATCCGTAACAATAGACCAAACAACCCACTTGCAAGAAATCATGCGTGAACTTCGTGAATTTGCAGAATTAGAAGATCCAGATACCAATCAAGTAATTGTGTGTATCGTTGGAAACTTCTTTGCCGATAAAGAAGGAATTGCAATTAAGGTTTTAGATGCTATGAGAAATATACCTATCCGAATGATTTCTTATGGTGCCTCCGAACATAATATCTCTTTACTAGTAGATGCAATACATAAAAATGATGCATTAAACGCCCTTAACGAAGGTTTATTTTAATATACTATGCTTACAGTTCCATTTATTCGAACCAATACAGAGCTAACCATTGCTGGTTTAGAGAAAAAAAGATTTGCCAATGCAGCTGAAGTAGTCAAGCAAATTTTAGAATTAGACGAAGTTCGTAAAAATTTATTGCAACAAGCTGAACATGCTTTAGAGAAATCAAATGCAATTGCTCGCGAAATTGGTGGATTAATGAAATCGGGGCAAATCCAAGAAGCAGATTCAAAAAAAGCAGAAACTGCTGAATTAAAAATTCAAATAAAAAGTTTAGGAGATGCGGCCAAAAAAGCAGAACAGGATGTTTTAGATGTTTTAGTAACACTCCCTAACTTACCTCACTCATTAGTTCCTGAGGGCAAATCAGCTGATGACAATGAAATAGTTCAGACATGGGGCGCTGCTCCAACATTTGCTTTTGAACCACTTCCTCATTGGGATTTAATTAAGAAATACGATATTATTGATTTTGATTTAGGCAATAAAATCACGGGAGCAGGTTTTCCGGTTTATAAAGGCAAAGGTGCTCGATTACAAAGAGCCTTAATTAACTTTTTCTTGGATGAAGCCATTCAGGCAGGATATTATGAAATTCAACCTCCTATCCTAATCAATGAAGATTCTGGATTTGGAACGGGACAATTACCTGATAAAGAAGGTCAAATGTATATAACCAAAGAAGAAGGTTTATACTTAATTCCTACAGCAGAAGTTCCCATAACCAATCTTTACCGAGATATTATCCTGAATGAAAAAGACTTACCAATTAAAAATGTAGGACATACCCCTTGTTTCAGAAGAGAAGCAGGGTCTTGGGGAGCACATGTTCGTGGATTAAATCGATTACACCAATTTGATAAAATTGAAATCGTTCAAATTAGAAAACCAGAGGAATCCTATCAAGCATTAGAGGAAATGTCTATTTATGTGCAAGGTTTATTGCAAAAATTAGGATTACATTATCGTGTATTACGTTTATGTGGTGGCGATATGGGTTTTGCTTCAGCCTTGACTTACGATATGGAAGCTTGGTCTGGTGCTCAAAATAGATGGTTGGAAGTTAGTTCGGTTTCAAATTTTGAAACCTTTCAAGCAAATCGCTTAAAATTAAGAATGAAAATTGATGGAAAATCTGTTCTTTGTCATACACTGAATGGTTCCGCTTTAGCTTTACCAAGAATTGTGGCCTCCATTTTAGAAAATAACCAAACAGAAAATGGAATTAAAATTCCAGAAGTACTAATACCATATTGTGGCTTCTCGGTGATTGATTAAGTTGGAAAGGCAGGCAAAGTAAAAAAAGATTTATTCTACGATAAGTCTAAACCCTTCACCGTGAAGATTTTGCAATTGAATGCGTGGATCCTCTTTCAATATTTTTCGCAATTTGGTCATGTAAACATCCATACTTCGCGCATTGAAATAGGTATCATCACCCCAAATTAATTTTAAGGCAAAACTTCTGCTAACAGGTCTGCCTAAATTCTCGCACAACAATTTCATTAAGTCATTTTCTTTGGGAGTAAATTTCTGTTCTTGTCCATCCAAAACAATTTTCATTTTATCTGGATAATACAAAAACCTACCTATGCTAATTTCATCTGCTAATTTTAGTACCGATTTGTCTGATTGGGTTCTTCTCAATACCGCCTCCATCCTAGCCAATAATACTTCCATAGAGAAAGGTTTTGTAAGGTAGTCATCAGCCCCTACTTTAAATCCTTGAAGGGTGTCTTCCTCCATTGATTTAGCAGTTAAAAAAATAATTGGCACATCAAAATGAGTAGCACGAATGTCTTTAGCCAAGGAAAATCCATCTTTTTTAGGCATCATGACATCTAATAAACAAAGGTCAAAAGATCCTTTGACAAAACAATCAAGACCTTCGTCACCATTTACTGCCCATGTTACTTCAAAACCTTTTTTCTTTAAAAATTCTGAAAGTAATAATCCTAAATTAGGATCATCTTCCGCAACTAATATTCTTAATGGATTACTCATATTGTTATTGGTAAGGTAATTTCAAAGGTACTTCCACTTCCTAATTTACTTTTCACGCCTACTTTGCCACCGTGAGCCTCAACAATTTTCTTTACATAACTTAAACCAAGTCCGAAACCTTTTACATTATGCACATTTCCTGTTGGAACACGATAAAAAGGATCAAATATAGAATTCAGCACTTCCTTGGGCATTCCTAAGCCATGGTCTTCCACTAATAATTTTAAATCATTACCAACAGATGTTAAAGTAATTTGAATAAAAGGGTTTGCTTGACTGTATTTAATCGCATTATCAATAAGGTTAAATAACACATTGGATATATGCACCTCATCGGCTAAGAGAAAAACTTCATGCTCGGGCAAATTCGTTATAATTTTCCCTTGGTTAGATTGTACCAATGGTCCATTTGCTTCCACTACCTGCTGCACTAAAAGACTTAAGTCGAACTGCTTTTTCTTTAAAACAATTTCTTCTTTTTCCATTTGAGCCGTTTGCAATACACGCTCAACTTGTGAACCCAAACGAGTATTTTCCTCTTTTATGATTCCTAAATAACGTAAAATCGAATCATTTTTAGCAATGGTAGGCTCTTCTTGAATCAGCTGAGTTGCCAATGAAATCGTAGAAATTGGTGTTTTGAACTCATGGGTCATGTTATTAATGAAATCATTTTTCACTTCGGCCAATTTTTTCTGCTTTAATATTATGTTCAGGGCTACATAAAAACATCCCAACATAACGATTAAAAGTAAAAAGGAAGCTCCAAAACTTAATCCCATTGTTTGCCATATATAAGCAGTTTGATCTGGAAAATATACTTTTAATAAATGACCTGTTGGTTTCAAATCATTTGGAAAAAGAGTGGCGCTATACATATTTGCAGCCGATTCTGGCTGCAATATTTTTTTATTTGATACATAAACCCATGAATTATTGGGCTTATTACCTGCCAATATTCCATAGTAATAAGGCAGTTTAATGCCAACATGGTTTAATTCGCTCCGAATTAAACTGTCTATCAGTCCAGGTGCAAACCGTTGTTCGATTGGTCTTTCTTTAAATAAAAAATCAGAAAAGACTTCCTTCGCAAGTTCTGTCTTTTTCATCACCTTTTCCAATGAAGTTAAATCCTTTGGACTTTGAGGTTTTTGAGGAGATTTTGGTCGATTTTGTATGCTGCGAGGAACTGGAATGTCTGAAAACAACCTTTCCATCTTGCGTTGTTCTCGAATTCTTTGTTCCATCTCATTCACATCTAATCCCATTTGGTACTCTTCCGTAATTTCAGCAATTTGTCCATTGGGCAGCATGATTTGTTTTTGAACCCAAACAAAATCGGAAGGCATTGATTGTGCATATGAAGAGGGATTATGACCATCCGCATATATTTGGGTTTCAGTAGGAGGTATTGAAAAATCTCTAGTATATTTTTTTGATTTGCTTTTTTGTTTTGAGTTTAATTTTTGAGAAAGGGTTGCTACTTTCTTTTGTTCATCCTCGTACACTTTCTTTCGCTCTGCTAGGACCAATAGCTCTTGTTTTTCCAGTTTTCTTACTATTTGATCCAAACTATTGCGAACATCTGAACTAAAATTTTCTTCTTTTGATTGTAGCATATAGCCTAACCAATAAGCTTGAAAAGCAATCAAGCCGATGAGAGCTACTCCCATAAAAAGAATGATCAAACGTATTTTTTGCTTACTCATATTAATAAAATACCATGTAAAATTACACGATTTATTCTTTCAAATATCATGAATTTAAACCTCTTAACACTCTTTAACAATTACCTATTTAAATATTTTTTAAGTTTGTAGAGAAATAATTCAATTATTATGAAAAAGACCCTATTAATTTTAACAATGACATTTTTGTGCGCAAGTGCTTACGCACAAAGTGAAAAGAAAGAAAACCGAGTTCGTATTGTAACCATTGAAAATGGCCAGAAAAAAGTAATTGAAAAAACTTTTGATGATGAAAAAGATTTAGCAGATGAGATTAAAATCATTGAAGATACTTTACAGACAAAAGACGGAAAAAAAAGAATGTTAACGATTGATGTTCGTAAAAGTAGAGAAATCAATAAAAGAGCTGATCGTGAAATTATCGAAGGCCCTAAAAATGAAATGCGTGTATTTAGATTTAAAAATGGTGAAGGAGAAGATGATGTTTTCCATGTTTTACCAGATGCCCCGGATGCCCCAATGCCTCCTAGAGGACCAATGGAATTGCAATTAAGAAAAATTCATAAAAATGTTCCAGGTTTTGGCAAGAAATTGAAGGAACAAATGTCTGAAACAATTAACGGTTTACACATTCAGCCAAATGCACCGTTCAATGGTAAATTCAATATACATTTCAAAGCACCAGAAAAAGGAACAGTAACCATTGCAGTAACTGATTTGAATGGAAAAGAATTAGCTGCAGAACAAATCAAAGATTTTCAAGGTGACTACCTAG
>JBEBDG010000085.1:0-9048 GCA_041157165.1 Bacteroidota bacterium | reverse complement strand
GCATAAACCTGAACAATTCCAGGATTTTTAACAGAATCGGTCTGAGGATATGCATTGGGATTCTTGCTTGGATCAGATGTTCCTTTCCCTAACATGTAATCACCATCCATTACACCAGAATCGATACGATCTTTTCCAAGTAAAGGTTTAGTAGATGCCTCCACAAAAAAACTAACCTGTGAAACAGAATCTTCAGATAAGCCTTTTGGCCATTCAAATTCATATTCAAAAAATCCAAAACCTGCACCATTTATCTTATGGCCAACCACTGCACGCCATTCTTTTTTATTCCAATTCGAATTAGCAACTTTTTCATTAGATATTTCTACCAATATTTGTTTCGAATTATCCGGCTGTATATTTCCATTTTCTACCAACACATGAACGAAATTCTGATGCAAAACAGCTCCATTGGAATCCTCCAAAATAATTCTCAAGGTGTTGATCGAACGATCTTTAGGCAAAATGACTTCCAAGGAGTCTAACGTTTTAATACTCCAAGGAGACCAATCAATGACCTCAGTTTTTTCCCACCATTTTTTAGATTCCCCCCAAGCAGTTTGTCCAGTAAAAATTAATTTTAAATGTAATTCATCCACTTGATTAGATCGGTCAGTCAATGCAGAAAGTGTCAAAGGTATTTTAATTTTATCTCCTGCATTTCCAGCAAATGTTATTTCCTGACCCGTTGAAAGATAAAAGTCTGAATGCAAATCTTTCAATGACATTCCATTAGCAATTTCTCCAAGTCCGGTATATTTTTCTGATCTGTCGAAACGATAATATCCATTCCATTCATTGATCACATCGTGGTGTTCTGTATATAACCAGCCTGCAACTTTAATATTATTTCGGAAGGCATTCATTGCCTTGTGGTAGTCGAAAGTATAGTCTACATCACCAGTACTTCCTTTATAACCCCAAACATTCCCAAATTCCGAATTAATCATGGGTTGCTTTGCTTGTTTGTATCCCTTTTCGAAATTCCAAGTGCTTCCATTATACGTACTGTCCGATTGTTTCTTAAGAAAAGCATCCCATTCGTATCCAGGTAAATAGGAATGCCATGAATGCAAATCCGTTTCCGTATGACCAAAACCACAACAAATGGAATTGTCTTCAACAATTCTAGAGCTATCTAGAGACTTTGTCAAGTGATACATATCTACCACCCATTTTTGAGTTTCTGGTAAATAAACAGATCTCTTTTTACCATTTTGCTCAACCTTAGTGGTCAATCCCCATGTTTCATTAAAGACAATCCAAGAAAAGATACTCGGATGATTAAAGTCCCTTTTAATCATTTCCCTCAACGTGAATTCAGCTTCCTTTTTCATCTTCTCATCGGGTTCACCCCAAGAATTTGGAAGGTCAGACATCACCAACAAACCAAGTTTGTCTGCCCAGTATAACTTACGCGGAATTTCTGCTTTGATATGGGTTCTAATTCCATTTAAACCAATTTTTTTAGAACGAATGATTTCATCATAAATAAATTTATCTGATGGAAAAGTATAATAACCTTCTGGGTGATAACTTTGATCCAAGGCCAATTTTAAATAAATTGGCTTGTTATTAAGATATACATATGCAATTTCAGAATTTGGCAGAAAATCGGCTGAAATTTTTCGCATTCCAAAATATCCTGTAAACTTATCTGCAATATCACCATCTCCAAAATCTACTTGAAAATCATACAAATAAGGATCTTCTAAGGTCCATAAATGAGGTTTTGGTATTGGGATTGTAAAATCTATCTCTTTAGTTCCTTTAGGCACTTCCTTGTGAAAGGTAATACCCTCTTTTGTTTTAATATGCGTTTTTAAGGTTAATGCATGGTTAGTTTCAGTTGGAAAAATAGCTTTTACATGAATAGATTCTTGATCAATATCTGGCCGAATTTCTAATGCATCTACATATTCTTGCCCTCTGGATTCGAGGTAAACTGTTTGCCAAATACCTCTGGCATTACCATATCCTTGTTTTCCAAATAAGGTAAAATCACGTCTTTTATCATCTACTCTAATTACAATGGATTGCTCTGAATCATATTTTATATAGGGGGTTAAGTCAAAAGAAAATGGGGTATAACCACCTTGATGAGTTCCAATTAGTTTGCCCTCAAAATAGACCTTTGTTTCCCAATCACTTGCGCCAATCACGATAAAAGTACGTTTCTGAGACCATGAAATGGGCACTTTAATCTTCTTGTGGTACCATCCAATATCTGCTAAATCTTTTTGCCCAGATAATGGAGATGCCCAAGAGAAAGGTACCTGAATAGTTCCAAAAATTTGATTAACATCTTCAAACCACTTCTGTTTTTGTCCAACATTCAAGGAGTCAAAAGCAAAATCCCATGTACCATTTAAATTTTGCCAATTTGCCCGAAGAAAATCAGGTCTTGGGTGCTCAGGAAGAGGATTATTCCTCTGGCCAAGGACAATATTTGAAATTAAAAGGGAAAGAATTACGAGTGATTTAAAACGCATTATAATTTTAAAAAGAAAAAATCTAACAAAAATCGGCAAAAAATCTGAATATTTTTAATTAAATCCTAATTTTGTTTCATGTTAAAATTTGAAGAAATAAAGAAAAAAATCCCAATACAAATTACAGTTTTGGGAGGTGGAAGTTGGGCAACGGCATTGGTTAAAATATTATGTGAAAATAATGTTAAAATAAAATGGTGGATTCGCAGAAAATCAGATGTTGATTTTATTCGGAAATATAACCACAATCCAAGCTATTTAACAGATGTAGTGATAAACCCTCGAAAGGTAAAAACTTATCACAAAATGTCTGATGCACTCAATGGAACAGAAATTATCATTTTAGCCATTCCTGCAGCCTTTATTCCTTCTACTTTAAAGGATTTAAATAAAAAACATTTTGAAGGTAAAAAAATTGTTTCTGCCATTAAAGGAATGATACCAGATGAGAATTTATTAGTTACTGATTGGATTGAAAAAGCCTTTAATCTGCCAATTGGAAATTCTTGTGTCATTGCCGGCCCTTGTCATGCCGAAGAAATTGCCCTTGAAAAACAATCCTATTTAACAATTGCCTCTCCCAATTTAGATACCGCACAATCTTTTGCAAGTCTTTTAAATAGTAGATTTATGCAAGCTCATGCAATTGGCGATCTTTATGGGGTAGAATATTGTGCAGTCATTAAAAATATCATAGCCATTGCTTGTGGTATCACGAGGGGATTAGGATTTGGCGATAATTTTCAAGCAGTTTTGGTCAGTAATGCCATGCAAGAAATCAAAGAATTCTTAGACAAAGTATATCCTGCTCTAAATAGAGATTTAAATAGTTCAGGATATTTAGGAGACTTGTTGGTAACTGCTTACTCTCAATTTTCAAGAAATAGAACTTTTGGTAATATGCTTGGAAGAGGATATTCAGTAAAATCTGCTCAAATTGAAATGAACATGATTGCAGAAGGTTACTATGCCGTTAAAAGTATCTATCTCATCTCCAAAGAACACGGCTTAAATCTTCCAATTATTGATTCCGTTTATCGAATCGTTTACGAAAAAGCATCCCCTAAAGAAGAAATGGGAAAACTAAAAGGGTTTTTGAAGTAAGTTGAGAGTTGAAAGTTGAGAGATAAGAAATTGAACTTTTTGTATTTTCCAGTATTAACTATTTAACTCCTTAATAATCTTCTCTGCTGTTTTTGCCAACTCATCTTGACTTGGTTTCAGCTTTTGATTAGAAAAATTCATATCAGCCATTCGGTTCATCGGAACTAAATGCACATGTGCATGAGGAACTTCTAAACCAATAACAGTTATTCCTAATCGCTTGCAAGGAATTGCTTTTTTGATAGCTGGAGCAATTTTTTGAGCAAATTTCATTAAATCACCAAGTAAATTGGGATCTAAATCAAAGATATAATCCACTTCTTGTTTTGGAATCACCAGTGTGTGTCCTTCAACCAAGGGCATTACGTCCAAAAAGGCTAAAAATCGATCATCTTCAGCAATTTTATGACATGGTATTTCTCCATTCACTATTTTGGTAAAAATTGAACTCATATCAGTCGATTCGTTTTAAATTACATTTAGTTGTTGGTCGTATAATTAAAGGCACTTTTTCCACCTTTACTGCATCACTATCCAAACCAAAATATTTATCCTCCGAGTTAGTAAAATGTTTCAAAAAGAAATAAGCCTTCATCACCAAACGATCAAGCAAAGGCATTTCATTGTCATAGGAAAGGAATTTTTCTAAAACTACAAATCTAAAATCTCCGATTACATTTTGTTCATTCAAGGAACGATATTGTGAAGTAATATCTACTTCACCTTTGGCTACCATATCCTCTACCACTTTTCTAAAATATAAATTGATACGTTGTTCAACTCTAAATCCAAGTTTAAAATTAATTTTAATGATATCATCCGGTTCAATCACAGTCACTTTATAATCCATCGTATACGGATCATCCATCGTGTCCACATGAACAAACCAATATATATCGGCACGCTTTGGACGTCTTTGAAATATGGAATAAATTATTTTAGATTCAATGTCTCCCATTTTACCCGCGTTCGACATGAATACCAAATGCGAAGCATATTTAGGGATTGTTTCATCGCTACTCAATTTTTTCAAAGGCTCGATATAATCTGCTAATTTCTCGTACTCGGTCAATACTTTTTTGATTCTAGTAGCCCGGAACCAAACATACATCACAAAAATGATTAAACCTGCAATAAATAATGATACATAACCTCCATGCCAAAATTTCTGAAGATTTGCTACTAAAAAAGACCCTTCAAGTGCTACATAAACAAAAAGGAAAATTAAAATAAACCAATGATCTATTTTCTTTAAATGTAAATAGTAGGCCATTAAGGTCGTTGTCATCAACATGGTCAAGGTAATGGCTAATCCATAAGCCGCTTCCATATTGGTTGATTCCTTAAAATACATTACCACTGCCATGCAACCTAACCATAAAAAGATATTGACAGAGGGAACATACAATTGACCCTTCTGATCAGAAGGATAAACCAATCGAACTCTTGGCCAAAAATTCAAACGAATTGCTTCGGAAATTAAAGTGAAGGAACCTGAAATCAATGCCTGCGAAGCTATGATTGCAGCGGCAGTGGCAATCATAATTCCGGAAAACAAAAATTCTCTTGGAATTATTTCAAAGATCGGCTTTCTTCCTGCTAATAACATTCCTTCATGTGAAATCAACCAAGCTCCTTGTCCAAAATATTGTAATAACAACATAGCTTTTACAAAAATCCAGGAAATACGAATATTTTCACGGCCACAATGTCCTAAATCTGAGTAAAGCGCTTCAGCACCAGTGGTACATAAGAAAACTGCTCCCAAGGTCCAAAAACCTGCACTGCCTGCTTGAGTACTCGTTAATAAGTCGTAGGCATAATAAGGTGAGATTGCCCTTAAAATTGACCAATCGTTTTCAATCCAAAGCAAGCCGGTTAATCCAAGCATACCAAACCAAATGGTCATCACTGGTCCAAAGAAACGACCAACAATTTTGGTACCAAATATCTGAATAATGAATAAAATTGTTAGAATTACCATTACAATGGGAACGGTATCAGTCACCATAGGGGATCCATCTTTCATTTTCAGCATTCGCAGCCCCTCAATAGCAGAGGCGACTGAAATGGGGGGAGTAATGATTCCATCAGCTAAAAGAGTAGCTCCGCCAATAATTGCAGGCAAGGTCAACCATTTTGCATGCCTTCGAACCAAGGCAAACAAAGCAAATATACCTCCTTCACCCCTGTTGTCTGCTCGTAAAATTAAAATAACATATTTTAAAGTCGTTTGTAAGGTCAATGTCCAGAAAATACAAGACAAACCTCCTAAAACGGTTTGAGAGTTTATAGGTGCATCTCCAATAATAGCCTGCATTACATACAAAGGAGAGGTACCAATATCGCCATAGATAATTCCAAGGGCTACAAGAACTCCCGCGGCAGTGGCGTGGTTTTTATGTTTATGATCCATTATAAATAAGGAAGTAAAAGTCTATTCGATATGAGTAAATTTAATAAATGCAAAGAAACAAAAGAATTGTACTATTTTTAAGTGATTTCTTGAACAATTCCAAGAAACGGATGCAAATATAAATTCTTATTTGATATTACAATTCATTTTTAATCAAAAACTTATAGAATAAAAAGTAATTTATCAACGTTCAAAATAATACCCGAAAATGATATTCATTTCATCTTGTGATGTGAAGCCAAATTTAATATCTTTAGAAGTGTTATTATCGTAGGTAACGACTGAAGATAAACCAACATTTGCTTCTAGTTCAATGGGTTGTGCAAAATTTATCACCTTAGGGTGTTGCCAATCAGTTGATTCATAAATAACCTCACCATCACGCTTTCCTCCCCTGATTTTTATTTGAAACAATTTACCCAATTCATGAAAATGAGATGTTAGTGAAACAACTGAAACAGCTTTATCTTTTGCGAAATTGAAATTTGATGTAATTGTTGTTTTTTTACCAGCTGGCAGCAAGAATGATGTATTATTAAAATCAATCATTTTAACCACATTCTTCACTTGATCTGGCTTTACTGTGTATAAATTCACATAATTTTCCCCATACAAAGGTTCAGCTGTTCGATTAAAATAATGCGGATTGACATCAATTGAAGAATTAGCAGGTAACATCAAGGCTGTACCTTCTGGAAAAATATAATCCGAATTTGGATCCGTTCCTCCACCCAAAAAAATATGATTAGCTAAGGTTAGATAAGTTAACAAATTAAAGGAACCATCAGAATTTCGGAGGTCACGAACATCATTCAAATTGGGCAATAGCGATTTATCCTTAAAATCATATAATACCAAATGATGACTATTACTTCTAGATTTAAGTTTAATTCGATTGATATAAATGGCCTCGGCATTATTTAAAGGTCTTCGAACAAAAATTTCACGTTCGAAATTAGGAGCCACCGTAAATTTTTCAATTTTAAGTTGGATACCTGATTTACCTTCCTTTTCAGGACTGTCCAAGGGAATAAATGCGGATGTAGGGTCATAATGGGGCGTTGTGTCATCTAATAATTTTGCATCCACCACGGTGCCTTTTTCTGGAGCACCTGCATCAATCCATTTTTTCACAAAATCCAATTGCCCAACACTTAAAGGTTTTCCACCAAGTGGCATAGGGCTACCATAATTGATTGATGAATGATGACTCACATCCCAATTTAACTTATGAAATAGCATACTTCCATCAGATACAAATTTGGTAACACGTTTTAGTTTGTTTGCAATTGCAGTTGCATTTTTAGGAGCCATTTCCACCAAATTCTTATACGATACAGATGCTGAACTTAGCAAAAGCTCGTGTTGCGAAAAACTGGCATCAGTATTATTGAGATGACAACCAGATGTTGCACAAGTAGGTGTAAAAATCTTTTCTTGAATCAAATCAAAACTACCTAAAACCTGATTATTGGGAATTGGAGTAGGTGCGACGGGTTCTACAGATGACTTAGAACAAGCGCATAACAAGCCGAAAACAAGCAGAATGGAAATTAATAAAGTGCCTTTCATTTCAATCGATAAACATCTTGATTTTCATTAGGTTCAATTCGTAAGACATTGCATAATACTAAAAGTACTAATTTCCTTGAAGCTAGCCAAAGAGGTAATTTTGCCAAGGTCGAAAAATCAGAAAGCGTTATTTTTTCTTTTTCATGTAAAAATTGAATCAACCACTTTTCAGCTTCACCATAGGTAAATTGTATACCTTCCTCATCTGACCGGCGTAGTATTTGTTTCATTTCTTTACTGGCCTGAATACTTTTATCTGCCAATCGAACAAAACATTTTGCATGAGCCTCACCATCTAGTTGAACATAGTGAGGTTTATCAACGCTTGGATAAATGACATAGACCAGAACTGCTCTTTGATCATCTATTGGAACCTTATAGGATACATGTGAAAATGCAGGAAAAGTATATTTTTCAATGGCACGGTCTAAATCAAATTGGTCCTCGTCTGGAAACCGTAGTCCGGCTACCTCCCCTAAATCTCCAACACCTAGCAACAATATCCCTCCATCTGAATTAGCAAAGGCAACCATTTCCCGAATAATTTTTTCCGGAAATTTCACTTTCATCTTAAACTCCAACTGCTGCCCCTCTCCCTTTTTAACTAATTGCTTAATATCCTTTAAACTTAGAAAATCAGGATGCCCATGTTCCTCATCATTGTCCTTCCAAATGGTTTCCAATCCCGATTGCATACAAATACCAATTAATGCTTTTAAGTTACAAATTTTTTTAAATCCTTGAATGAAAAAACAAAAAATTAATCATTAAGTATAGTAATTCAATAGACAATGTGTATTTTTGTAAAAAATGAATGATAATGAATTTGCAACAATTAGAAAATGACCTCAAAAATCTTCCTTTAGAGTCTAGATTGGCTTATATTGGGAATTTATATGAGTCAAGCAAAATTGCATTTTCCTCCTCTTTTGGTCAAGAAGATCAAGCGATTACCTATGCCATTGCTAGTACAAATTTAGGATTCAGAATTTTTACGCTGGATACGGGTCGGCAATTCCAAGAATCGTACGAATTGATGGATCTAACTACCAAAAAATATAAAATTAATTTAGAAACTTTTTTTCCAAATACGGAAAAGGTGGAGCAATTAGTAAAGCATAAAGGATTTAATTCTTTTTACAACTCTGTGGAGAACCGAAAGGAATGTTGTTTCATTCGCAAAATTGAACCCTTAAATAGGGCCCTTGAAGGCACCAAAGTATGGATAACAGGCCTTCGAGCTGAACAATCCGAAAATCGAGCTAATATGCCTATGTTTGAATGGGACGAAAATCGGAATATATTGAAATTCAATCCAATCATTGATTGGACATTTCAACAATTAGAAAACTATCTAAATTTAAATTCAATTCCACAAAACACCTTGCATAAAAAAGGATTTGTTTCTATTGGTTGTGCTCCTTGTACAAGAGCCATTTCAGAGGGCGAACACCCACGTGCCGG
>JBEBDG010000084.1:0-9095 GCA_041157165.1 Bacteroidota bacterium | reverse complement strand
ATGCTCAGCCTTTTTTTTATGCCAATGAAACTGATTTCCGTTTTGATTTAGGTTCAATTTCAATTGTTGGAATTTCCTTGACCTCCTTCTGTTGATATCCTAAAATTTCAAGCATCGAATCACAAGTTTGTTCATTAGAAAATAATTTGGTAGTAATTGTACCATCTTCTAATCGATCTATTATCACATGCTTAGGTGCTGGAATCAAACAATGTTGGATACCACCATAACCACCTAAAGATTCTTGATAAGCACCAGTATGAAAAAATCCAACATATTGCCTTTCTTTATCTTCTTCAAAAATTGGTAAATATAAATCGGCACTGTGAGCCTCTGTGTTATAAAAATCCATCGAATCACAGGTCAATCCACCTAAATTTACTTTTTGATAAGGTGAACTCCAATTATTGACTGGTAACATTATATATTTTTGGTTCATTCCCCAAGAATCTGGCAATTGAGTAATAAATGAACCATCAATCATATACCAAAGCTCTTTATCGTTTTGTAATTTTTGATCTATAATTTCATATAAAACTGCACCACTTTCTCCAACAGAATAAGAACCAAATTCTGTAAAAATATTAGGAACAGGTACATTATTTTTACTACAAATCCATGCAATTGATTCTACAATTTCATCTACCATCGCTTGGTAGTCGTAGTTAAACTGCAAGGATGTTTGTATAGGTAATCCACCACCTAAATCAATAGAATCCAATTCTGGACAAATCTTTTTCAATTCACAATATTTATAAACGAATCGAGAAAGTTCAGACCAATAGTATGCGGAATCCTTGATTCCAGTGTTGATGAAAAAATGTAACATTTTTAAATTAAACCTTTTATTGGGTTTAATTTTTTCCAAATACAAAGAAGAAACATCCGAGTAACGTACACCAAGTCGCGAGGTATAAAAGGAAAAATCAGGTTCTTCATCCGTTGCTATTCGAATAGCAATATTTGCTTTATCAGCTGTTATTGCCTTTTCATAATATTCAATCTCCTTTAAATTATCTAATACCGGGATACAATTGAATCCTTCATTAATCATTTCAGAAATATACTGCAAATACAAGGGTTGCTTATAACCATTGCAAAGAATATAAGTAGATTTTGCAATTTTCCCCTTCTCGTACAAAGAGCGAATAATTGGAATATCAAAGGCACTGCTGGTCTCTAAATGGACATTATGCTTGATGATTTCTTCAATGATGAATGAAAAATGAGATGATTTCGTACAATAGCAATAAGTATAATTACCCTTGTAATTATATTTTTTAATTGCATTTCGAAATAATAATTTCGCATTTTCAATATGTTCTCCAATTTTCGGCAAATAAGTAATCTTTAATGGAGTACCATATTGCTTAATAATTTCCATCAGAGGCACATTGTTGAACAATAGCTCATTATCCTCATTGATGTTGAATTCTCTTGTTGGGAATTCAATGGTTTGATCAATTAGATCTACGTAATTTTTCATTAGGCAAAACCATTTTTTTTAAAAGTCGAAAAACGACATTAGAAAAAGTGTGCAAAACTGCAATAAAAGTATGTACTTTGCAAACAATTGTACCTAGAACTTATGTTAAAAATTCATTTTATAGCGATTGGTGGTGCTGCAATGCATAATTTAGCTTTGGCTTTACAAAAAATGGGCCATCAAATTTCAGGCTCTGATGATGAAATTTACGAACCTTCCAAATCATTATTGCAAAAAAATGGATTGCTTCCAGCCTCTGAAGGATGGCATCCTGAAAAAATTACAGCAGATTTGGATGTTATAATCTTAGGTATGCACGCCCGTGCTGATAACCCAGAATTAAAGAGAGCCCAAGAATTAGGATTAAATATTCAGTCCTACCCTTCATTCTTATATGAGTTTAGCAAAAACAAACAACGAATTGTCATAGCCGGTAGTCATGGAAAAACAAGTATAACCTCCATGGTTTTACATGTTTTAAAAAAACTCAATAAAAAATTCGACTTTTTAGTTGGTGCTAGAATTGAAGGATTTGATCTTATGGCACAATTATCGGATGCCCCAATTATTATCATTGAGGGTGACGAATATTTGGCCTCACCAATTGACCGACGGGCAAAATTCTTACTTTATCAACCACATATTGCTTTGATTTCAGGCATAGCATGGGATCATATCAATGTTTATCCAACTTTTGAATCCTATTCGAACAGTTTTAAAGAATTAATTGAATGCTTGCCGAAAGCTGGAACATTGATTTTTGATGAAACGGATTCTTTGGTCAAGCAATTGGCACTATTGGCTGCTGAAGATGTAAATAAAATTCCTTATCAAAGTCATGAAGCAAGTATTCAAAATGGAAAAACCATTTTGAATGGTTTAGATGGTAAAAATTATATACTCTCCATTTTTGGTTCCCATAATTTGAAAAATTTAAATGGAGCACGATTAATTTGCGAACAAATTGGAATTGAAGCGAATGAATTTTATGCTGCTATTCAAGATTTTAAAGGCGCCGCCAAACGATTGGAGGTCGTTCTCGACAAAGGCAGTTCCATTATTTTTAAAGACTTTGCTCATGCCCCTTCTAAAGTAAAGGCTACTACTGAAGCGGTAAAAAAACAATTTCCAGATAGAAAATTAATCGCATGTCTGGAATTACACACCTATTCGAGTTTAAATCCAGCTTTTTTACCACAGTATGAAAATACTTTGAATTTGGCTGATGAGGTTATCATTTTTTTAAGTGAACATGCTCGTGCCATTAAAAAAATGGATAAAATTGAAGATGAAGTGGTACAAAGTTATTTCAAACACTCGAATTTAATAATATTGAGAACCAAGGAAGAATTGGAATCAATTTTACAATCTAAAAATTGGAATAATTGCAATTTATTAATGATGTCTTCCGGAACCTTTGATGGAATTGATATGTCTGGTATATGATTTATAGGTTATGAGTTGTAATTTTAATTTAATTCATAACCCATAATTCATCTAACTATTAAGTATCGCGTCTAATTCAGTTTTAAACCCAGTAAGTAACATTTCTTTAATCGAGATTTTACGTTTTTGAGTATTGATTTTACTTTGGATTGGTTTATCTGCTATCGTACCATCTGCTTCTACATCCGAAATAAAAACTTCTAATTCGCTTCGTTCTTTTTTACTCATGTAATCCATTTGATTGATCATGATTTTCAATTGCTCTAAACGAGGTTTTTCATTTAGGTTTGCATGGCGGTAGGAAATTACACGCAATAAATAATTCATTTCAAATATTTTATCACAGATATTCCTGAAACGTTCAGATAAGTTTCGATCTACCATTTTTACTTTTGCAGAAAGATCTTTCCACTTCATCAAATGAGCTTTAGCTAATTCGGCAGTTTTCTGCATATTCGCCTGGTCTTTGAATTTTGTTTCTAATTCAAATGTCATTTGTTGCATTTCCTCAACTCTAGGATCAATTTTAGGTTTAACAATAATACCTTTGGAGCGGTTATAGGCATCAAAAAACATATCATTGGCTTTTTTAAATGCCTTCCATAATTGAGATTGCTTTTTGGGAGGTAATCCGATTACTGTTTTCCAATCCTTTTGAATTTCTTTCACACGTTCGACTGCAGCATCAAAATCTCCTGATTTTCTTAATTGATGTACTAAATCAACATAAGATTGTAATTGATTTATTTTTTCATCAATCTGTCGATTTTTCTCTTCGAAATAGGCTCTTCTTCTTAAAAAGAAGCCATCAGAAATTTCTTGAAAATCTTGGTTAATTTGCTCTTGCAAATCCTTATCTACAGGACCGGTTTTTAACCATTTCGATTTTACCTCTAAGAATCGATCAGTGGCTTCAACAACGTCTTCCTCTGAGGCAATCGCTTTAGCATCGATAATCAAGGCCCTTTTAATCTCCAAATTTTTCTCTTGATTTGCCTTGATCAATTGTTTTAGATATTCCTCCAATCGATCTAATTCTGCAAACAATGGAATAAAATCACCTAAACCATCAAATTCAGACAAATAGGCTTTCATTTGTAATACTTTGGTAAGAAATGAACCTTTGTTTTGAACATCGTCTACCTGCAATACTAAATTTTCAACTTTAGATTTAGCTAATTCAAATCGATTTACAAAGTATTGTAAAGCTTCTTCTTCAGTTGTCCTAACAAAACCAATTTCTCTTTCTGGAAAATGTAGATAAGGCTTGATAAAAACCTTTCCTTCGCGGCAAAAACCGAATAGATTGTTTGATGAGGATTCCATAATTTCATTCAATGAGCTTCCAGTAAAACTTTTACTCAATATTTTAAATTGTATTAAAAAGGGGTCGTAATTTTTTTGAGGATTCAAAAATAAAAAAATTATTTAGAATACAAAAGAATTATACATTAAATGAATCTAAATTCCGATATTTGCAGGCTACATTAATTTGAACAATGAGTAACGAAACTATTATCTTCTCTATGGAGCGGGTATCTAAAACGATACCTCCCCAAAAAACCATTATCAAGAACATTTATTTATCCTTCTTTTACGGAGCAAAAATTGGTGTACTTGGATTAAACGGATCTGGAAAGTCTACTTTATTGCGCATTATTGCAGGTATTGACAAAAATTACACGGGTGATGTAGTTTGGTCACCAGGTTACACGGTGGGTTTACTAGAGCAAGAGCCTGTGTTAGATCCCAATAAAACAGTTTTGGAAATCGTAGAAGAGGGAGTTGCTAATGTTAAGGCCCTTTTAAAAGAATTTGATGAAATCAATGAAGCTTTTGCGGATCCAGATGCTGATTTTGACAAATTAATGGCTCGACAAGGAGATGTTCAAGAGAAACTAGACCATTTAAATGCTTGGGAATTAGACAATAAACTCGATAAAGCAATGGACGCACTTCGTTGTCCACCAGCTGAATCCAAAATTGGTGATTTATCTGGAGGAGAAAAGCGAAGAGTGGCTTTATGCCGTCTGTTATTACAAGAACCAGATGTTTTATTGTTGGATGAGCCAACCAATCACCTAGATGCAGAATCAGTTTGGTGGTTAGAAGAATTCTTGCGTCAATATAAGGGCACCGTCATAGCCGTTACTCACGATCGCTATTTCCTAGATAATGTTGCTGGTTGGATCTTAGAATTAGATAGAGGGGAAGGAATCCCATGGAAAGGAAATTATTCATCTTGGTTAGAACAAAAACAAAATCGTTTAGCTCAAGAAGAAAAAACAGAGTCGAGGCGTCAAAAAACCCTTCAAAGAGAATTGGAATGGGTTAAAATGGCTCCTAAAGCACGTCAGGCGAAATCAAAAGCACGTATTGGTGCTTATGAGAAATTATTATCGGAAGAAAATAAACAAAAGGAAGATAAATTGGAATTATTTATTCCAGCTGGACCAAGATTAGGTAACAAAGTCATTGAAGTTCAAGGTGTTTCTAAAGCTTTTGGGGATAAATTATTATTTGAAAACTTAACTTTTCAATTACCTCCAGCAGGCATTGTAGGCATTATTGGTCCAAATGGTGCCGGTAAAACAACTTTATTTAAATTAATTACCGGTCAGGTTCAACCAGATTCAGGTACTTTTGAAGTAGGTGAAACCGTTCAATTAGCTTATGTTGATCAAGAACATCATCAATTAAATGCCGAAAAATCCGTTTATGAAACCATTGCAGATGGCAATGATTGGATCATGCTTGGTGGTAAGCAATCAAATGCACGTGCATACGTTAGTAAGTTTAATTTTGGTGGTTCAGACCAGGAAAAGAAAATTGGAAATTTATCCGGCGGAGAAAGAAATCGTGTACACTTAGCCATGATGTTGAAAGAGGGTGCTAATGTACTCTTGCTTGACGAACCTACCAATGACCTCGATGTCAATACTTTGAGAGCCTTAGAGGAAGGCCTTGAAAATTTTGCAGGTTGTGCTGTAATCATTTCCCACGACCGTTGGTTCTTAGATCGAATTGCTACTCACATTTTAGCTTTCGAAGGCGATTCACAGGTTGTTTGGTTTGAAGGTAATTACTCTGAATACGAAGAAGCAAAAAAGAAACGACTTGGTGATGTGAGCCCACGGAGAATAAAATTCAAAAAAATCAATTAATAAAATGATTTTGTGAATCATTTTATTAATTACTAAATTGGATAGTAATGAAATCTAGGGAAAAAATTCAGGCAGTAAAATCAGAAATGAACAAAGTTGTTGTTGGTCAGGAACGTCTGATCAATAGACTTTTAATTGGTTTATTTGCCGGAGGGCATGTCCTTTTAGAGGGGGTCCCAGGTTTGGCCAAAACTTTGACCATCAATACCTTGGCCAAAGTTTTAGATTTACATTTCCATCGAATTCAATTTACACCAGATTTATTGCCATCTGATCTGGTAGGTACGATGATTTACAATCCGCAAAAAATGGAATTCGACGTAAAAAAAGGACCTATTTTTGCACAAATCATTTTGGCAGATGAAATAAACAGAGCCCCAGCTAAAGTACAATCCGCACTTTTAGAAGCTATGGCCGAACGCCAAGTTACCATTGGAGATACTACCTACCATCTTGAAAATCCATTTTTAGTTCTGGCCACTCAAAATCCAGTGGAACAAGAAGGTACATTCCCACTTCCTGAAGCCCAAGTAGACCGTTTCATGATGAAGGTATATCTGGATTATTTAACAAAAGAACAAGAATTAGAAGTGATGAGAAGAATGGCTGATATCAATTATCAATCTGAAGCTAAAACTGTCATGACTATTCAAGATATCTATTCCATTCAAAAGGAAATTAATGAGATAACCATTTCTGAAACCCTTGAAAAATACATCATTGAACTGATTTTTGCCACAAGATATCCTGCTGATTATGGACTAACTCAAGAAGCAAATTATGTACAGTTTGGGGCTTCGCCTCGTGCAAGTATTCAAATGAACTTAGCAGCTCGTGTGATGGCGTATTTAGAAGGCAGAGACTATGTACTTCCAGAAGACATCAAAGAGGTGGCTCCAGATATTTTAAACCACCGAATCATGCTCACTTATGAAGCTGAAGCAGAAAATATCTCTACTTTGGATATCATTCAAACCATCTTAAATTCAGTAGCAATTAATCGATAATTAAATGGCTTATCCATCCATCTATCTTGCCTCTACCACAGAAGAAATTGCCAATCGAATCAACAAACTTAAAAACGATTCTATTCCACTTTGGGGTAAAATGAATGCTGCTCAAATGCTTTCACATTGTTGCGTGCCCTACCAACAAATTTTAGGCGAAGATACCAACAGACCGAATATTGTTATAAGAGGAATAATGCAGTTGTTTTTCAAAAAAAGTATGACCAACGAAATCCCTTACCAAAAAAGTTTACCCACTGGAGCTAACTTCATTCGAAATTCAGAATATGATTTTGAATTAGAAAAATCAAAGTTAATTGCTTATGTGAGTCAAATTCAGGCAATAAGACCTACTGAATTGGCCAAAATACCTTCTGCTCTATTGGGAAAACTAACTGCCCATGAATGGAACAATTTGCTCTACAAACATATAGACCATCACCTGACGCAATTTGGTGTTTAATTCATTTCAATTGCTGGCTTTTTAAATCCAAAGTTCTGTTGAAAAATGGAAGGAGTTTTACCAGTTTGGATAAAACGTACTTGGTTTAACTCAATACTGGAACCATATTGCAAATGATAGGCTTGGTCTGCACACAGTTGTGCATTTTTAATCTGAATATTTTTAATAGGCATTTCAGGTAATCCTCGAACCATTAAACCTGTTTTGGCATCTTGGGCTTGAATATTTTCAAAATAAATATCCCTAAATTGAGGTGTTCCTTCATTCACTACTTCTGATTTTATTTGTGGAACTTCACTACCATTTCCATAAGTAGACACTGGGTCTTTACCCTGATAATACATGTCTAATATGATTGCTTCCCCTGCAATATTATTCATAGCAATATCTTTCACATAAATTTTTTCAACAATTCCTCCCCTTCCACGCGCCGTCTTAAACCGAAGTCCAACATCTGTCCCTAAAAACTGACAATTTTGAGCAAAAACATCGTGAACTCCGCCCGACATTTCTGACCCTACGACAATTCCACCGTGTCCATGGAATACTTGAGAGTTTCTAATGATGACATAAGCGGTTGGTTTTCCTCTTTTTCTACCTTGTTCATCCTTGCCCGACTTGAGGCAGATTCCATCATCACCAACATCAATTTTACATCCTTCAATTGTTACATATTCACAAGATTCTATATCTAATCCATCCGAATTTTGAGCATTCCATGGATTTTTAACCAATAAGTCCTTCAATGTAACATGGGTACACATTAAAGGGTGAACCGTCCATGCCGGACTATTTTGAATAGTAAATTCTTCTAACAATACCTCATCACATTCAATTAATGAGAGAAGGTTTGGTCTAAGAAACTCTTTAATTAGTTCTCCACTTTCTAAGGTATAACCCGCATCTGTTCTTCCTGCATTTGGATCTGCCGCACCTTTAAGGGCGGCAGCTGTTGGATACCAAGTATCTTTTTTATCGTTCAAAAAACCCTTTTGAATCAATTTTTCCCATTCCCCAGATGTTAACTTTTGCTTTTTAACTGGTCGCCATGCCTGCCCTCCTCCATCTATAATCCCATTGCCAGTAATGGCAATTTTTTGAAGATTTCTACCAGAAATAGGTGACTTAACTCGAATTGCCTCTACTCCTTCCCAAAATGTTTTTACTAAAGGAAAATCACTTGATTTTTGAGAAAATTGTAAAATAGCACCGGTTGACAAATGTAAATTGACATATGATTTAAGTTCGATTGGACCTGTATTCCAATAACCCGCTGGTATCAAAACAGTACCACCTCCTTGCTTAGAACATTCATTGATTGCTTGCTGAATGGCTGACGCATTGTTGAACTTCAAATCCTGATTGGCACCAAATTGGGTTATATTAAATGTATCTAATTTAAAAACGGGTTTAGAAACTACTGGTAGTTCAAATTGATATTTATTGGCAAAATCCGATTTTTTCAAAAAACTTTTTAAATGTTCATTGGATTCGGCAATTGACGAAGCAACCATATTTGCCATTAAAGA
>JBEBDG010000083.1:0-9200 GCA_041157165.1 Bacteroidota bacterium | reverse complement strand
TATACACCCTTGAAACGTGTAGGTCCAATTTCAGTATTTGTTGGTGCTTTTCCTGGAGCATTTCCTCCAATGATAGGTTGGCTAGCAGCTACAAATCAGTTTGGTTGGGAGCCTGGGATTTTATTCGCTATTCAATTCTTTTGGCAATTTCCACATTTTTGGGCCATCGCTTGGGTAGCTGATCAAGATTATAGAAAAGCGGGATTTAAAATGTTGCCCAATGATGGTAAAAAAGATGTCAAAACGGCCTTTACAATCATGATTTATACTATCTTTTTGGTGCCGCTTGGGTTTGTACCATTTTTATTTCACATAACCGGTATTAACTCTGCAATAATTGCCGTAATTGCCAGTGTATTATTTTTATGTCAGACATTTTATTTGATGATGCGACCAACAGATAAGTCGGCCCGTTGGATGATGTTTGGCTCTTTTATATATTTGCCAGTAGTTCAAATTGCTTTTTTATTTGATAAAATTTAAAACATGGAAACGACAAATTTAATTCAAGAATCGGGTCAGACCCGCGCTATCAATCCTAAGGTATTTACCATGTGGTTGTTCATTGTTTCAATCATTATGTTGTTTGCAGCCTTCACCAGTGCCTATTTGGTACGGAGGGCCGAGGGTAATTGGACAGAATTTGAATTACCCAATTTATTCTGGATCAGTACCCTTGTATTAATTTTGAGTAGTGCAAGTATGCATTTTGCATATTTAGCTGCAAAAAAAGACCAATTTATGGTGTTAAAAACGAGTATTTCTATTACTTTTGTGCTAGGATTATTGTTTTTAATCTTACAATTTTATGCGTGGGGTCAATTAGTTGAACGTAACGTTTATTTTGTAGGTAATCCTTCAGGTTCTTTTGTTTATGTATTTACAGGTCTACATGGTATTCACCTTGTATCTGGTTTAATTGTATTGTTGTTCGCCTTGGTAGCAGCATTTCGATTGAAAATAAATGCAAATGCATTAACCCAAATTAAAATTTGTTCCACCTATTGGCATTTTTTGGATGCTTTATGGGTATATTTATTTTTGTTTTTAGTTTTTAACAATTAATATTTTACCAAATGTCAGTTGCACACGCAGCACCGGAGGTTCCTGAAAAGTTAACTTGGACCGGTGGTTCTGAGCCTCTTAAGGCGAGCTATGGAAAATTAATGATGTGGTTTTTCCTTTTATCGGATACATTCACGTTCTCTGCTTTATTGGTCTCTTACGGTATGATTCGTTTTAGCCAACCAGCTTGGACAGGTAGTCCTGAGGAGTTCTATTTCTCCACAACTCATTGGCCTATTCCTGAAAAAGTTTTTGAAGCAGTTCCTTTCTTACACGGAATGTCTCTTCCATTGGTTTTTGTGGGTATCATGACATTTATATTGATCGCATCATCAGTTACCATGGTTTTAGCTGTGGAAGCAGGACATAGAGGTGATCGAAAAGATGTTGAAAAGTGGATGCTTTGGACAATCATAGGTGGATTTACATTCTTAGGTTCTCAGGCTTGGGAATGGACTCACTTTATACATGGTCCTGAAGATTTAGCTCTTGCCGCAAAGCAAGTTGTAGATGGTGTTACAGTTCCAATTGAGGGGGCGAACTTAGTTCGTAATCCGTATGGTCCTCCAGCTTTTGCTGATTTATTCTTCTTTATTACTGGTTTCCACGGGACACACGTTTTTTCTGGAGTGATATTGAATATTTTGATTTTCTTCAATGCGGCTACGGGCGTATACGAAAGAAGAGGTCATTATGAGATGGTTGAAAAAGTAGGTCTTTATTGGCACTTTGTAGACCTTGTATGGGTATTTGTTTTTACCTTCTTTTATCTTGTTTAATACTTAAATTGAAATATTATGGCTTCGCACGTATCTCACGAAACCGCTGAAAAAGAAATCCCAGCTCCTAATACTGGCGCTATTTGGAAAACATTTTGGATTTTATTGGTTTTAACAGCAATCGAATTCGTTATTGCATTTACCATGCCAGCAAATGCTCTTCGTGTAGCGATTTTCTCTGGTATGACAATCGTCAAGGCATTTTATATAGTTGGGGAATTCATGCACTTAAAGCATGAGGTTAAAATGTTAATTTGGATGATTTTAGTTCCTATCATTTTTATAGCATGGCTATTGGTAGCTTTGATGTATGAGGGTGGGCAATTATATGTAGGATAACAAATCCATATTTCTTGGAACATGATCAAAAAGGTAGGCATATTACTAATTATTTTAATAGTGCCTACCTTTATCTATTTAGGCCTTAAATTTAAAGGTACCAATCACTACAAACTACCACGATTTGTTCCTGCAATTGACTCAACAACAGGTGAATTGCTGATGAAAAAAACAGAGCATCCCAAATGGGGAGAGCCTGAACAAGATACCGTTTTTCAAACAATTCCCTTATTTAAATTAATTGACCAAAACGGAAAGGAGTTTAATTCCGCAACCCTTCAAAATAAAATTTTTGTTGCTAGTTTTTTCTTCACTCGCTGTACTACTATTTGTCCGAAAATAAGTTTTCAATTAGCAAGAGTAAGAGATGCTTTTATTGGTCAAGACGAGATTAAGTTTATTTCTATTTCGGTTGACCCCGTTTATGATACTCCAGAGCAACTGAAAATCTACGCAAAACGGTTTGAGGCTGATCCAAAACAATGGAATTTTTTGACGGGAAAAAAATCTTATATCTATCCTTTGGTTCTGAAGGGTTTCCATGTACCTTTGGCAGATGCTTCTGAATATGATGCAGCCATCAAAAATCCAGATGAATCATTCATTCATTCTGAAAGACTTATTTTAGTTGATAAAGAGGGCATAATAAGAGGGTTTTATGATGGTACGGATGCAAAAGAAGTTGATCGTTTAATTTTGGAATTGAACGTTTTAAAAAGCATATATACGAATCAATAAATTATGAAAAAATCATTAGCAAACGATCGATTAATCAATGTATTATCCATTGCCATCCCTATTGCAGTAGCTATTTTGATTGGAATTCAAACGCGAATTCCCCTAGGTGATTGGACTAAAGTTTTACCACATGTCATTGGATTATTGAACTCGACCACTGCAATTACCTTATTAATTGGATTTGCGGCTATCAAGAAAAAAAATATTGAAGCTCATCGAAAATCAATGGGTCTAGCCTTTTTGCAAGGAGCTGTGTTTTTGGTGTTGTATATTTTGTACCATATTTCTAATCCTTCCACACCTTTTGGCGGGGAAGGGATCATTCGTCCGATCTATTATTTTTTATTAATTTCGCACATTGTTTTGTCAATTGGTGTGGTGCGTTTGGTTTTATTGGCGATTTATCATGCACTAACTGGCGATATTGAGCGTCATAAGAAAATTGTTAAATGGGCATTTCCTATTTGGTTGTATGTGTCTGTTTCCGGTGTAATTGTTTACTTATTAATTTCACCCTATTATGTCTAAGTTTGTAAAAATAGTTGTTTTTGGAATAATGTTAAGTGGCCTTTCCGTTTCTGAAACAAAGGCTCAGTGTGCCATGTGTAGAACTACATTAGAAAGCACAGTTTCTGATGGAAGAAATAATATAGCAACCGGAATCAATACAGGAATTCTATATTTATTAGTGGCTCCTTATTTGATTGTTGGAGTGGTTGGATTTTTGTGGTGGAAAAACAGTAAGGTGAAAACTTTTTAATCCCAAATTGGGTATTGGGTTAATTTTATTTCTTGTCCAAAAAACAATTGAGTTGATTTTTCAAAAGACTCTGTATAATCAGAGACAAAAAACTGTCTATTTCCTGTTTCGTTCAGATTGGTTTCCAATTGATTCTCAAGCAATATTTGTTTGATTTTCTCTGCAACTATTACTGAAGTGTCAATTACTTTTGTTTTACCTTGATAAAAATTTTCAATTTGTTTTTTGATTAAAGGATAGTGGGTACAACCTAATATCAAGCCATCAATGGCTTGAATCTTTTCATTTTGTAAATATTCTTCAATAATCTGTTCAGAAATTTTATGATTGAAAAATCCTTCTTCAATCATGGGAGCTAGCAGGGGTGTGGCCAAGGATTTTATCTGAATATTTTGATGGAGGTTAGTGGCTTTTTGTGCATAAATTCCTGAATTTACAGTTTGTTTGGTTCCTATTAAGCCAAGTGTTTTGTTTTCCCAATATTTGGAAAGATAGTCGATTACTGGGTCAATTACATTAACAACAATTGCTTTAGAACCAACGTAAGCTTTAACCAAATCAAATGCGGCAGCTGATGCCGAATTGCAAGCGATTAATATGAGTTTGCAATTTTTTTCAAGTAAAAGGTTACAAATTTTTACAGCATACGATTGAATGGCTGTAGCTGATTTATCACCATATGGTAAATGAGCTGTATCTCCAAAATAGATGATTGATTCCTTTGGTAAAATTTCGGTAATCGCATTTGCAAGCGTAAGACCCCCAATTCCACTGTCAAAAATTCCGATAGGTGCTTTATTCGGCATATTGTACGTAATTCACCGTAAAGAACGTAAATTTGAAATTCTTTTCAAACGGATGCAACCAAATATCAATAATTTGCATCTTATAATTATTGTACCCTGATTTATTTTGAAAAACCGTCTACCAACATATCTTGATGAAAAAAGCCTAGTGAAGGCTTGTAAACAGAGAGAAAGGGAGGCTCAAAATACTTTATTTAAGCAATATGGGTCTAGGATGTTCGCAATTTGTAAGCGATATCTTAAGGATTCAATGGAGGCTGAGGATGTTTTAATGGAGGGGTTTTTAAAAATATTTATAAAAATTTCTGAATTTAAAGAAGACGGAAGTTTAGAAGGGTGGATGCGTAAGATTATGGTCAATGAATGTTTAATGATCCTTCGAAAAAGAAAAATTGAGTGGAGTAATTCGGAAGAGGTTCTTCAAATTTCGGAGCCATCACAAATTATGGAGCAAATGAGTGCAGATGAAATTCAAGTACTAATTAGTAAGCTTCCAGATGGGTTTCGAACAGTATTTAATTTATATGCTATTGAAGGATATTCGCATGGAGAAATTGCTGAAAAACTTGGAATTTCGGAAGGTACATCGAAATCTCAATTGTCAAGAGCTAGAGTATATTTACAACAAAAAATAAATGCCAATGAAAGCTAAAAAAGATCGTTTAAGGGATTGGGAGCTTTTGGAGAAAAAGTGGCAAATTCAGTTAGAAACCAAAGAGGAATCATTGCCAGAAGGTATTTGGACAAAGATTGAAGAGCGACTTGAAAAGCAAGAAGGTAACAGCAAAAAAGTCATTTCTTTTCCTTACTCGACGCGTTGGATTGCCGCAGCCTCAGTCCTATTAGTTCTATTTGGATTGATGTATCAATATGGTGTGGATAAAAATGAGGAGCAAATTGGAAGTAAAGGGAATGAGGTAATTGAGAAAGGAGTTGAAATAAGTGAAAAAGGATCTCAATTTACAGTTGTGCCTGCCTCCTCAAGAAATAAACCGAATTTCAATTCGCTATCGAGTGATTTTTCAAAGCCAACCGTTAAAAAAGTGCAAATGGAGAAATTGGAAGAATCGGATGTTCCAACCTTCGCGCAGAAGGAAATTTTCTTGCCGTCTTTAAATTCGGAAGAAGCCTTGGCGCAATCGACCGTTCAAACGGATAAAATAGAGGAAAAGTTAGGTGAAAAATCAGTGGAAATTATGGGTCAGAAAGAGGAAGTTGAGGAGATGGTAGTGGTAGTGGATATTGAACCAATTAAAAAAGAAAAAGGATTTAAGAAGGTGATTGGATTTATTCAAAAAATGAAATCTGGTAAAATATTGGATTTAACTACTAGAAATAGAAAAGGAAAATTAAATGAAGGAATACATCAGGTGATGTATCAAATTGAAGAAAAAGAAGAAAAATTAAAAAATGTTTTGTCCTTATGAAAAAGTTGAAAATTGTTTTAAGTTTTGTAATGTTCATGGTGTGTTTTTCAGCCCTTTCTGCGCCTAAAGATTCTGTAATTGTACGAATAGATGCTAGAAACCAAGAGGTGATTGGTTCTAACAAAAAAGGGTTAACATTAAAAGAAGAGGTGTCTGCCATATTGGAAAAAAAAGGCATTGTGTTGAGTGATAGTTTATGGCAACAAGTAAGAACTGCTATTCGTAAAGAAGATGATTTATCTCAACGATTAGAGTTTGAAACGAATGGTCAAAAGGTGATCATCGGTTTATTAAGACCCGGTCAAGTTTCAAAAGCAAAAGCAATCAGTCCTGCTGAAAAATTAGATGGAATTACTATTCGCGACGGTAAGGAAGAAGTGAAGATTAGTCTGAAAGAAGGAATTCATGTAAAAGATGGTAGAGATGAGGTTTTAATTGATTGGGATGGCATCCGGGTAAAAGATGGCTCAGAAGAAACCAAAATTATTTGGGGGAATGGGTCGGAGAAGAAAAAAACGCAGGGTCTTAAATTATTTGAACGTAGCGGATTTGATTTCAACTTGGGTTTGAATAACTGGACGGGAGATTTGGGAGGACCCATAACAATTGCTAAATATCCGGCGCCCTTATTAGAAAGTGATAAAACATTGAATACATTGGGTTCTAGATACGTAAGTATGGAATGGAAGCGCTATGCCAATCTAGCCAGAGGAAAGAAAAGTGCATTTAGACTAGGTTTTGGCTTAGGGATCGAATGGTACAATTTGATGTTTGATCATAGTAGAGTGATGCAAAATAACTCAAATGCCATTTCCTTTTTACCAACATTGAATGCTTCTAACAAAGAAATCGTATTTTCTAAGAATAAGTTAGCGGCATCATATCTTACCTTGCCAATTATGCCACATATTTCTTTTGATGAAAAATCACCTATTCAAATGATTGCAATAGGAGGATATATAAGTTATCGAATTGATTCATGGGTAAAAACAAAGGAAGATGGATCTGGAGATAAAAATCATTACAGTGGGAATTATTTATTGAATGATTTTAGAACAGGTGGGAGAATGGAGGTTGCATTGAGGCATTTTCCTGATTTTTTCCTAAATATGGATTTTACACCAATGTTTCAAAAAGACAAGGGCTCTAATTTACAATTAATTAGCTTTGGTGTGAAATTATTGTAAATTTCTAGATATTTTTTTGGAAAGCGTTTGGCAGAAATAAAAAAAACATCTACTTTTGCAAACTCTTTCGGTGAAACGATTAGCTGAAAGAACAGTGAAAAGGGGATATACCAGAGTGGCCAAATGGGGCAGACTGTAAATCTGCTGGCGTACGCCTTCGGTGGTTCGAATCCATCTGTCCCCACAAAAATAAGTAAAAACGAAAGTTTTTGCGCCATTAGCGGGAGTAGCTCATTTGGTAGAGCGATAGCCTTCCAAGCTATAGGTGGCGGGTTCGAGCCCCGTCTCCCGCTCATAAAAAAAATCTTGTCGTTTACGTCAAGTGCTTTTTTATTTAGTAACAAACGCGTTACTAAAGGCCGTAAGGTAAAGGCCTTTGTAGCTCAGTGGTAGAGCACTTCCTTGGTAAGGAAGAGGTCGGCAGTTCAATCCTGCTCAAAGGCTCACTGCTTTACTAATTGAATAGTAAACATTTGAAACATTTTATAAATAATTAAGAACTAAATAATCATGGCAAAAGAGAATTTTGACCGAAGTAAACCCCACGTTAACATTGGTACGATTGGCCACGTTGACCACGGTAAAACAACTTTAACAGCTGCTATCACTAAAGTTCTTTCTGAGAAAGGTCTTGCTGAGAAAAAAGATTTCTCTTCAATTGACTCTGCTCCAGAAGAAAAAGAGCGTGGTATCACTATTAACACTGCACACGTTGAGTATTCAACTGCTAACCGTCACTATGCACACGTTGACTGTCCAGGTCACGCGGATTACGTGAAAAACATGGTTACTGGTGCTGCTCAAATGGATGGCGCTATCCTTGTAGTTGCTGCTACAGATGGTCCAATGCCACAAACTCGTGAGCACATCCTTTTGGCTCGCCAAGTTGGTGTACCTCAATTGGTTGTTTTCATGAATAAAGTTGACATGGTTGACGATCCAGAATTATTAGAATTAGTAGAAATGGAAATTCGTGAATTATTGTCATTCTATGAATTCGATGGTGATAACATTCCAGTAATCCAAGGATCTGCTTTAGGTGGATTGAACGGAGATGGTAAGTGGGTAGCAACTATCGAAGCATTAATGGATGCAGTTGATAGCTGGATTCCACTTCCTAAGCGTGATGTTGACAAGCCTTTCTTGATGCCGGTAGAAGACGTATTCTCGATCACTGGTCGTGGTACTGTAGCAACTGGTCGTATCGAAACAGGTGTTATCAACTCAGGTGAAGCTGTTGATATCTTAGGTATGGGAGCTGAAAACTTAAAATCAGTAGTAACTGGTGTTGAGATGTTCCGTAAGATCTTAGATCGTGGTGAAGCTGGAGATAACGTAGGTTTATTGTTACGTGGTATTGAGAAAACTGATATCCGTCGTGGTATGGTAATCTGTAAGCCAGGTTCAGTTAAGCCTCATACTAAGTTCAAAGCTGAGGTTTATATCTTGTCAAAAGAGGAAGGTGGTCGTCATACTCCATTCTTTAACAAGTACCGTCCACAGTTCTACTTCCGTACAACTGACGTAACAGGAGAAATCATGTTGCCAGCAGGTGTAGAGATGTGTATGCCAGGTGATAACTTAACTATCGAGGTTACATTATTGAACGCAGTAGCTATGGATAAAGGTCTTCGTTTCGCGATTCGTGAAGGAGGTCGTACAGTAGGTGCTGGTCAGGTAACTGAAATTTTAGAGTAATACATACTTGAAATATGAAGAAGAGCGACGAAAGTCGCTCTTTTTTTTGCTTAAATTTAAACCTTTCAATCTTATGAAAAAATTCATTTCCGTTTTAACAATCCTCTTTATCTTTGGTTCAATTTCTGCTATTGCGCAGGAATATTATGAAATTCGAACCTATTACATGAAATTTGGTGGCAAATTAGGTGTTTTAGAGAATTATATTTCTAAGGCTTTGATTCCAGCACTGAATAAGCAAGGAGTTACTAAAGTGGGAGTTTTTAAAGATCTTGGTAAACCTGAACCTGCTGTTTTGGTTCTCGTAATTCCTTTTCAAGATGTCAAGGCATACGTAGGCTATAAGGATAAATTAAATGCTGATGTTGAATACAATGGGAATGCCAGGTCTTATTTTGATT
>JBEBDG010000082.1:0-9273 GCA_041157165.1 Bacteroidota bacterium | reverse complement strand
AATTACAGATTACATTGGAATTAATATTTCATCTGACCGAATCATTGAAATTTTAAATGCATTGGATTTTGAATTCATTACAAATGATGGAAAGGCATTTACCGTATTGGCCCCATTGTATCGAGTTGATGTTACAAGAGAAGCAGATTTAGTAGAGGAAATTTTACGTATTCATGGATTAGACAATGTACCATTGTCAGATCATTTAAGTGCACAGTTTTTGTCGGAATTTCCAAGCATTGACAAGGAAAAAAATCAAGAAATCATAGCAAATTCACTTGCAGCCAAAGGATTTAACGAAATAATTACCAACTCCTTAACGAAAGGAGAGTTTCATCAGTGGATAGCAAAAGATTTAGAATTTGAGACTGTTGAAATTTTAAATCGACTGTCTGAAGATTTAGGCGTAATGCGTCAACACTTGGTTTTTCAAGGATTAGAAAGCTTAGCGCACAATATAAATAGACGTCAGAAAGATTTAAAGCTGTTTGAATTTGGTAAAACTTATCATAAAAAAGGTGAAAAATACCTAGAAAAAAGGCATTTAGGAATTTACATTTCTGGATCTTGGATGGGAGAAACGTGGGAAGTCAATCCAGGGAAGTCACAATTTTACCAAATTTATCAAGTGGTGCAAGCATTGATTCAACAAATGGGGAATCCATCATTTGAGACAGAAACCATAGAAAATTCATCTATTTATGCCTATGGATTAAAATTAATAGTGAATAAAAAACCAGTGGTGCAGATAGGACTTATACAGCCGGCCTTAGCCTCAAAATTTGATATCAAACAAGAGGTATTCATGGCAGACTTGGATTGGGATTTTTGGGTTAAACAATCCAAAGATCGCTTTGTTTATCAAGAAATCTCTAAGTATCCTGAGGTTAGAAGGGATTTATCCTTAGTAATTGACCAATCGATTTCTTTTCAAGCAATTCAAAAAACGGCAAATCAATACGAGAAATCGATCCTTAAAACAGTAAGTATATTTGATGTATATGAGGGTAAAAATTTAGGAGAAGGTAAAAAATCGTATTCTGTTTCTTTTATACTTCAGGATAATCAACAAACATTGACCGACAAAGTGATTGATAGTACAATGGAACGATTGATGAAAGGTTTTGAAAAGGATTTAGGAGCTGTGATTAGGAAATAATTTGTATATTTAATAGTAAATAACAAACCTATTTATGTTAAAAACGTTTCTAAAAATATCTGGAATTATATTTTTGCCTTTTTGTGGGCTTGGGCAATCTAAAACTTATTCGCAAAATTCAGTAATTAGGATTCCCAAATCAGGAAATGCCAAAACAGCAAATTCGACATTTTTAAATAATTCACCACAAGCAACTAAACCAGTAAGCGAAGGACTTCAAAGTGCTCCAAACCAAGTCAATACAAGTTCGGATGTACCCCAAAATAATTTGCCGATTCAAAGTTTAAATTTAGGTCCTTCCTTCTATTTACCAGGCAGTATTTTATCCGCATTTGGTAATTCTGTTGGCTATGGTATTAATGTAGAATCAGAATTTGCAAATATTTATAAAACATTAAATGTTTATGGAGAATTATCCTATATGATGGGTTCAAACACAGTGTCTAGCTCAAACAATTTTATTGATAAGAATGAATCTAATTTGATTCCGATTATGGCAGGCATAAGATATAATGTAGAAGGATCTTTACCCATTTATTTTGGATTAGGACTAGGTTATGGAATGTGGAATATAAAATCTACGGCAATCTATACGGGAAGCAATGGAAGCCCAGGAGGTGTTTACAGTACTGATTCTGAGAAATTATCTGGATTTATGTATAATTTTCACGTAGGATTTAATTTTCCTAAATTCTCTATACAATTAAAACATCAAAATTTAACAGTAGGAGAAACGGGCGGTATAAATCTACCCATTAATAACTTCGCAATATCAGCTCATTACAGGTTATTATCAAAATAAAATCCATATAAGCGATATTTTTATTATCGTTCATTTAAACCCAAAAAGTTTCAGGTTTATATATGAAAAATTCCATAAAATATATCTATTTGATGGTTATTTTAAGCATCTTTCAGCCATCCTCTACACTATATGGATTGAATGGAAGTTTATATCAAACTAATAATAATTTAATTGGAACCCCTAGTAAAAAAAATAAACGGGTGCCTAAATTGGAAATTAATATTGGCCCTACCATTTTTTTACCAAGTTTAGATTGGTCTAAAATTAATAACATAAAAACCTTTGGGGTTTCTTTAAACACTAATTTGTATTCATTCGATGAAGGGACAAAAATATTTGGAGAGGTTTCCAATCTTTTCTCCTCATATTCTTCGAATATTTTAAATACCAATACATCCGTTACAAATAATCAATATTATTTACCTATTTCAGTAGGAATTCGACAATTTAATTCTAATAAGTTATATTTTGGACTTGGAGTTGTTTACGGCTTTCAGGATAATAATTATACCTATTCAAGTATTAGCACTAACTCGTCTTATACTCCACCTGGCAATAAATCAACTATTCATTATGAAGGATTTGGTTACAATTTTCATTTGGGGCTAAAATATTCAAAATTTTCTTTTGAAATAAAGCACCAAAATAATATCCTAAGGACATCCAATAACAATAATACTAGTTCCTTGTATATTAACAACCTTGCAGTTTCAATATTTTACAAAATATTGAAAAACTAATTTTTAAAATGAGCTTAGAAATGAGCTTTTTTTATCTTTTGAACATATTTCCAAGATTTGGCATTTTCATTTTACCATCTTGTACCTTGTTCATCATCCTCATCATTTTACGCATATCCTCAAATTGTTTCAACAAATTATTCACTTGTTGAATCGATGTACCAGAGCCTGAGGCGATTCTATTTTTACGAGAGGCATTTAAAATATCCGGATTCTCCTTTTCTTTTTTAGTCATCGATTGGATAATAGCTTCAATCGGTTTAAAAGAATCATTAGAAATATCAACATCCTTTACGGCTTGGCTCATACCAGGAACCATACCCATCAAATCTTTGATGTTTCCCATTTTTTTAATTTGTTGCAATTGGGCATAAAAATCCTCAAAAGTGAAATTATTTTGTCGAATCTTTTTATTTAAACGCGCAGCTTCATCCTCATCGAAAGCTTGTTGAGCACGTTCTACTAAAGAAAGTACGTCACCCATTCCTAAGATTCTGTTGGCCATACGATCAGGATAAAACTGATCGAGAGCTTCCATTTTCTCTCCAGTAGAAATAAACTTGATTGGTTTTTCTACCACTTGACGAATGGAAAGAGCTGCACCACCCCTTGAATCACCATCTAATTTAGTGAGTACAACACCATCGAAATTCAGTCTGTCATTGAAGGTTTTAGCTGTATTTACCGCATCTTGACCTGTCATTGAATCAACCACAAACAAAGTTTCGGTTGGCTTTATAGCTTTTTTAACAGCCTCAATTTCAGCCATCATCACCTCATCAACAGCCAAACGACCGGCGGTATCCACAATTACTACCTTCTTGCCCATTTTTCTGGCATAAGAAAGGGCATTTTCGGCAATATTTACTGCATTTTTATTTTCTGGTTCTGCATAAACCTCAACTCCTACTTGTTCGCCTAGCACTTTTAATTGATCAATTGCTGCAGGGCGGTAGATATCACAAGCAACGAGTAAGACGTTTCTTCCAGATTTTTTAATGTATTGGGCTAATTTCCCAGAAAAAGTGGTTTTACCACTACCTTGAAGACCCGCGATTAGGACTATTGCAGGATCACCTTTAAGGTTAATTTCTTGTTTTTCACCTCCCATCAATTGGGTTAATTCGTCGTGAACGATTTTAACCAATAATTGACCTGGTTCAACAGCTATTAAGATTTTCTGGCCTAAAGCCTGATCCTTGATACGGTCGGTAATTTCTTTTGCAACTTTATAGTTTACGTCGGCATCCATTAAAGCACGACGAATTTCTTTTATTGTAGATGCAACATTAACATCTGTAATACGACCATTGCCCTTCAGGGTGCGCATTGCGGAGGTCAACTTGGAACTTAAACTTTCAAACATTTCTATATAATCTTAAAAGGAAGGTAAATTTAGCCTTTTTTAACCAAATTTTATTCAAATAAAATTGTCTTATTTTGGTGAATAAATACTCTATCTTCTAAAACAAGCTTTAAGGCCTTGGATAACACAATTTTCTCTACCTCTTTACCTGCTTTAGACATATCCTTTGCATTTAATGTATGATTAACTCGCACTACATCTTGACAAATAATTGGGCCTTCATCTAAATCATCGGTCACAAAATGAGCCGTTGCACCAATTATTTTCACGCCTCTTTCGAATGCCTGAACATAAGGGTTGGCACCGATGAATGCAGGTAAGAAAGAATGGTGGATATTGATTAAACGACCAAGGTATTGGGAAGAAAATTTTGATGTCAAAATACGCATGTATTTTGCTAAGACAATTAAATCAGGATTGTATTGGTCAATCACCTTTGCCACCTTATTTTCATGAGTCTCCCTGTCCAAACCTTCTGCATTGATCCAATGAAATGGAACATTGAATTGATTACAAATATTTTTTAAGGTATCATGGTTACCTATAACGGCTAAAATTTCGAATGGTAAATCTTGAAATTGATTTTTTATCAAAAGGTCTCCTAGGCAATGGTGTTCTTTGGTAACTAGCACCACTATTTTTTTCTTCTTTGGTGGGATGATTTCAACTAAGGAATTCTCGGGCAAAAGGTCAATTATTTGTTTTTTCACTAAATCAACATCACAGGTGCCCGTAAATGATATTCGCATAAAAAACCTTTCAGAGTCTTCCGCAACAAATTCATTGGTTTGTGTTACATTAACCTTTTGATCAAAAAGGACGCCCGTAATTTTATGAACAAGTCCTTTTTCATCATGGCAAGAAATTTTTATTATCGTCTCCATCAAAAAATTCACTAAAAATTCTTCAAATTTAGCCTAAAATAATGGAGTAAAAAAGAATTAATAGTACCTTTGTGGGATTAGGGAGTTTAAAGAACTTCATTATTTGAAAACCAATAAAGTATTTATTCAAAATGGAAAAAATTAAAGTAGCCAATCCGGTTGTTGAGCTTGATGGGGATGAAATGACCCGAATCATATGGAAATTCATCAAGGACAAATTGATTTTACCTTACGTTGATGTTGATATCAAGTATTATGATTTAGGTGTAGAATATCGTGATGAAACAAATGATCAAGTTACGATTGAAGCTGCTGAAGCCATTAAAAAATACGGTGTGGGTATCAAATGTGCTACCATTACACCCGATGAGGCACGTGTGGCAGAGTTTGGTTTAAAGCAAATGTGGAAGTCTCCAAATGGTACAATTCGTAATATTTTAGATGGTACCGTTTTCAGAGAGCCTATTGTTTGTTCAAATGTTCCTCGTTTAGTTCCAAATTGGACAGCCCCAATCGTTATTGGTCGTCATGCTTTTGGAGATCAATACCGTGCAACAGATTTTGTAACAAAAGGTAAAGGAAAATTAACAGTAACTTTCACTCCTGAGGATGGAGGAGATGCTCAAACTTTTGAAGTTTATAATTTCAAGGGAGACGGCGTTGCATTGACTATGTACAACACTGATGAGTCGATTCGCGGTTTTGCTCATTCTTGTTTCAACATGGCACTAGGCAAAGGATGGCCTTTGTATTTATCTACTAAGAACACTATTTTGAAAAAATACGATGGCCGTTTTAAAGATATTTTTGAAGAAATTTACGAAGCTGATTATAAATCAAGATTTGAGTCAGCAGGAATTGTTTATGAACATCGTTTAATTGATGACATGGTGGCCTCTGCTTTAAAATGGAATGGAAATTTTGTTTGGGCATGTAAAAACTATGATGGTGATGTACAATCGGATACGGTTGCACAGGGATTTGGTTCGTTAGGATTAATGACATCTGTTTTAGTTACGCCAGATGGAAAGGTAATGGAGGCAGAAGCTGCGCATGGTACTGTTACGCGTCACTATAGAGATCACCAAGCAGGAAAACCTACATCTACTAATCCAATTGCTTCCATTTTTGCATGGACAAGAGGTTTAGAGTTCCGTGGCAAACTGGACAATAACCAAGATTTAATCCATTTCTGTCAAACTTTAGAAAAGGTTTGTGTAGCAACTGTAGAATCTGGAAAAATGACCAAAGACTTAGCGGTTTGTATCCATGGAAATAAAGTTAATCATGGTGAACATTATTTATATACCGAGGAATTTTTGGCTGCATTAGATGAAAACTTACAAGCAGCATTGAAAAAATAGCCTGTAAAATTAACTATAAAAAAAGCTACCAAAATTGGTAGCTTTTTTTATTTACCAGCTAATATTTGTCTGGTATATACTTTATTTTCTTTGGTGATAATGTTTAGGATATATTTTCCAGTTGCCAAACCATTTACATCAAGTTTAAAGGAATCATCTGTGGTTATGATACCTTCCTTCACTGTATTCCCTAATAAATCCAACAATTGATAAGTAGCATTACTCAAGTTGGAAATAGATTCAATAGTAAGCTGACCGAAAATACCGATGGGATTTGGATAGGCCGTCAGGCCACCATCATTTGGTAAAGCGTATGAAAATTCAGCAAGTGTCGATTTACAAGTCAATTCCTTGCTATAAGATTTAGTAGCATATAATTTATAGGTCCCTGGTTGATTCACCTTCAAATAGACATCAGATTTATTTAAATCAAGGTTATTTAAAGACCAATGATATTCTGTATCATACACCTTTAAACCACCATATAAAAAATAAGGATTACTTTGTGTAATAGTAGGTTGTTTTGGGTTATCGTATACACTCACTTTAATGGAATTGGAACTATCAGATTTACAATTAAAATTATCTTGTTTAAATGCAAAATAAGATCCACTATTCGAAACCTTTATCGAATCTGCTAACACTCCTGTATTCCAATAAATAGGTGTTTTATCTTTATTAAGAATAACTACATTTCCACCATCACAAATATTGGGGGACGTTTTGGTAATCAAGACCGGTTTTTCTGGTTTTGAAAAATTGTTTATACTGATTAAAGGGCTTTTTAAGATAATATTTTGATTGCCTATGTATTTCATGTAAATTTTTTTACCATTTAAATTTTCATAGACTTGATTATTGTTTTTTATTAGGACATCAGAATCACTATATAAATCAAAATTTGTGCTTGAAAAACCAAGCATATTTGAGTTGAGTTTACCACAATATTTTTGAAAGGAAGGCAGAGGAATTGGTGCATTGGCGACTCTAATGGTTGAGTATAAATAAATGAGCTTGTCAAACCAAGCACTTCCCAAGGAAGCAAAAGATTTTGGAGAAAAATGAGTACATGCTTCTGGCTCAGTGGCCAGTCTTGGCACATCAATCAAGTCGGTATTAGGACCCCTTAAAAAAGAGTTACTATCAGATTTAAACAATTCCTCATAGCCTGCAATAATTTTGGAGTTATCAATCAATGGTCCACAAACTCCATTGATTAAGCCAGTATTATAAGTCGATTGTGCTAATACAAATGGTATTTTTAATCCTGTAATTTTAGTGACATTTGATTGAACCTCCTTAAAATAATTGACAAAATCTGTGGTAGACATTTGCTTTACATTATCAGTTTCACCAATCTGCCATAATATAGCTCTAATACCATTGGTTCCGGCATAGGATTTAATAACTTGTTTTAAATTATCAAAAGGGAAACCCTTTGCATAATAGGCGTCTATCCAAGGATTTTTAGAGGCAATTCCTCTGGAGGATTCTGCCCAATTTCTTATGGAAGTCCCACTCCAGGCTACATTAAAAAAGCAAACAGGTACATTTAAAGTATTGGCAATTTTTTCACCCAATTGAGGCCAGAAAAAATTTGAAGCTCCAGTAGGGCCAATTATGGCAGAATTTTTAAGGACCTCAAATTTATCAGTTGGAAAATCCAGGTTATTTTCGCCAATGAATGAAAATTTATCTGGCTCTTGAGGTTTATAATAGCTACTAAAGTTTGCTGTAATAACCATTTCATTGTTTGTACCAGATTCATAATAAGTTCTTTCAATCCCTTGCGCATTTGATTGACCCGCAATGATATAAACCTCACCAACACCAAATCTATTCAAAACTGCCGAATCCAACACAATATTTTTATTCAAGGAGCGAACCTTCAATTTATACAAACCTCCCAAGATATCTAATTTACCTTGATAAAAGCCCCCAATAGCAGCTGTATCTAATACTTTCCAAGCAGATGACTTCTCTTTGCCATTATCGATAGCGATTAATTGATATTCAACCTTATTGGCTTCTTTGGGAACTTTACCCAAAAAGGAAACCTCAGCACTATTAACGAAATTGCGTTGAAAAACCTGATTATTGTACGGATAATCAACAGACATTTGCGAAAGTGTCCGAAAACCAACAAATAATAAAATGAATAAAAGTATTTTTCGCATATCAATTTTACTAAATATCATTGCAAGAAACAATCTTCAAAAATAGGCAAAAAAAAGTCGCAAGTGAGAACTTGCGACTTTAATTTTCAAAATTTTAATTATTCAGATACCACAGAGAATGTGATTTTGTGCTTCACATCTTTATGTAAATCCAAAGTTGCCGAATAATCACCAATCATTTTAACTTCTGAATCAAAAGAAATTTTCTTACGATCAACGTCAAAGCCTTTTTCTTTTAACATTTCAGAAATTTGAAGACTAGTAACACGTCCAAAAATTTTACCACTTTCACCCGTTTTAGCTTGAATAGTTAAAGCCAATTCTCCGATAGCAGCAGCTAAATCTGCAGCATCTTGACGAATTTTTTCTACTTTATGGGCTGCTTGCTTAATATTTTCCGCTAATACCTTCAAGTTTGAAGGAGTAGCCATGATTGCGAATCCTTGTGGAATTAAATAATTACGTCCGTAACCAGCCTTAACTGTAACAACGTCATTTTTATATCCTAATCCGGCAATATCAGTTTTTAATATGATTTCCATTTTGATTAAATCGCTAATGTTTAAATTTTTTCCGAATTATTTCAAGCCATCGGCTACGTAAGGCATTAATGCCAAGTGACGTGCTCTTTTAACAGCTTGAGCTACTTTTCCTTGAAATTTCAAAGAAGTACCAGTGATACGACGAGGTAAAATCTTACCTTGTTCGTTTACTAACTTCAATAAATAATCCGGATTTTTATAATCGATGTATTTGATACCAGACTTTTTAAATCTGC
>JBEBDG010000081.1:0-9692 GCA_041157165.1 Bacteroidota bacterium | reverse complement strand
TCCCTGAATGCAGATTTTTGTTTTTTAACCTTAGGTGTTTCAGTGGTACTCATTAATTATTTTGAATTATGAATAAAAAAATTTCTTGCTTCTTACTTCTTACTTACAACTTCAAAAGGTCTTCCATGCCTAAAACACCTTTCTTATCCTTTACCCACTCTGCAGCTATAACAGCACCCAATGCAAAACCTTGCCTAGAAAATGCTTCGTGCGTAATTTCAATTTGATCAACTTCTGAAATGAATTTCACAGTATGGGTTCCTGGTTTAGTTGATTCTCTTTGACTCCAAATGGCAACCTCAGTTGCAGCAGGGATTTCATTATTAACCCAATTATTTTTATTTGGATATGCTTCAATTATTCCTTCTGCAATTGTAATTGCTGTACCACTTGGACTATCTTTCTTCTCTAAATGATGTATTTCATTCGTGTAAATATCATATTCAGTATGATTTTTCATCATTTGAGCTAAGAATTTGTTCAATTTAAAAAATAAATTAACACCAATTGAATAGTTGGAGGCATAAAAGAAAGTTGAATTGTTAACTTTTGTTAATTCTTCAATTTCTGATTTTTTTTCTAACCATCCTGTTGTTCCACATATAACCGGAATTTGTTTTTGAATACATTTAACCAAATTACTATATGCTGAAACTGGGTTAGAAAATTCAATTGCAACATCTACATCTGTTAAAGACAATTTATCCAAATCAGATGGATTATCAATATCTATTTTAGCAATAATTTGATGACCACGTTCTAGAGAAATCTTTTCGATTTCTTTTCCCATCTTACCGTACCCTATTAATACAATTTTCATAAAATTTATTTAAACTGAAAAGTTAAATTAACTCCTGCAACCATGTTATTTTGACGAGGATTAAAATCAAAACTAGGTTTTAATCGTAAACTAATGTCGTCAGTTACATCAAAAGTACGCAAATGCGCAGAAACATTTGCATCAACCACATTAAATGCCCAAGCAACCAAAATCCCAATATAGGTAAAATCTCTATTTCTTCTAAAGCCATCTACTATTCGTTTCAATTGATTTGCATCCAACTCACGAGTAATACCATCTTCATAAGTGACGGGAACTGTATTTGGTGGTTGGTAACTTGGATCATCTGGATGAGGAGATACCGTCCAATAATATCCTCTATACTTTTGATAACGATCATTATTATACTTTGCAATTAATCCTAAAGTAACAAATGCACCAGCAACCAGAGGTAATTTCCAATATTGTCGATTATAGGCTTGTCCCAATCCTGGCAAAATCATTGATCGAATGGTTGAAGTTCTAGGAATAATTTTGTGTTTTGTGACTTTGATTAATTTTACAGAATCAGATTTTAATACCCCAAGCGAATCGTTGAAATTCGAATATGCAAAAGTTTTTGAAGTGGTCGAAAAACAAATTAGTAAAAAAAGAAAAAAACATCGATACTGTAACATTCGATTATTGAATTGTCTTGAGTAATTTATCTAATTCTTCTTTTGATTTAAATTGAATCTTTAACTCCCCTTTTCCATGTTCATTCATTTTAAAACTCACATTTGATTTGAAAAATTGAGAAAAAGCAGCTTGGTATTTCTTAATATCATCTAGTTTAACCTGACCTTTATTAGATAAAGAACCTTCCTTACCTAAATTTCGGATTGCATCTTCTAATTTCCGAACAGACCATTCTTCATGTAAACAACGTTCAAATAAATCTAATTGAATTGCTATATTATCAACTGAAACAAGAGATCGAGCATGTCCCATAGATAACTTATTATCACGGATAGCAATTTGAATTTCGGAAGGTAATTTAAGTAATCGTAAATAATTTGTTACCGTAGAACGATTTTTTCCTACACGAAGACCAAGATCTTCTTGTTTTAAATGACATTCCTCCATTAATAATTTATAAGAATGGGCGATTTCCATTGCATTCAAATTTTCTCTTTGAATGTTTTCAATCAATGCCATTTCTATCATTTGCTGATCATCCGCCGTACGAACATAAGCTGGTATTTTTTCTAATCCAGCAATTTTGGATGCTTGCAAACGCCTTTCTCCTGAAATCAATTGGTATTTTCTAGGACCTGTTTTTCGGACCGTAATTGGCTGAATAATACCTTGAACCTTAATCGATTCTGCCAAATCATTTAAGGAATCTTTTTCAAAATGCTCCCTTGGCTGGTAAGGATTGGTCTCAATAAGCAACAATGGAATTTCTTCCATCATTCCAATTGATTCTAAATTGGAAGACAATTCACTATTCATTGTGCCTAAAACAGAGCTAGAATCTTCTAACAAGGCACTTAATCCCCTTCCTAATCCAATTCTCTTTTTAGAATTTGCCTCTTGTTTCGCACTCATAATTAAACAGTTTCAAGTAATCCATTTTTACGCACTATTTCTCTTGCAAGATTCAAATAACTTACCGAACCTTTACTTTCTGCATCATGTAAGATTGCAGGAATTCCAAAACTAGGTGACTCTGACAAACGAATATTTCTTGGAATAATTGTTTCAAAAACCATATTTTTGAAATGTTGGTTAACTTCATTTACCACCTGATTAGATAAGCGAAGTCTCAAATCGTACATGGTTAATAGAATTCCTTCAATTACTAATTTAGTATTCAACCTTGATTGGATAATTTTTATTGTATTTAATAATTTACCTAAACCTTCTAAGGCATAATATTCACATTGAACTGGAATAATTACAGAGTCAGCTGCGGTAAGGCTATTAATTGTAATTAAACCTAGGGATGGACTACAATCCATGATTATAAAATCAAATTGTTCCCTGATTTCTTCTAAAACCTCTCTCATTTTACCTTCCCTATTGGTTAGATTAATCATTTCTATTTCTGCTCCTACTAAATCAATATGAGAAGGAATAATAAATAAATTAGGCACTTCCGTTTCAATTAGAGTTTCTTCTACCCTTGCTAGACCAACCATGCATTCGTAAATGCTATTCTTGACATCCTTTGGGTTTAATCCTAAACCTGAAGTAGAATTTGCCTGTGGATCAGCATCTATGATTAGGGTTTTATAATCCAATGCCGCTAAACTTGCAGATAAATTAATGGCAGTTGTTGTTTTACCCACACCACCTTTCTGATTAGCGATAGCAATTATTTTACCCATTTGAAACTTATTTTAATTTCAAGAAAATGAAAGAACAATATTACAAAAATTGTTTCAAAATTTGGGATGAATTCCTAAAATTGACTTTAAAAATTTAATAAAGTTAAAATCCTAATTTGAATTATTTCATCATTAAATAGTAAATTGCCCATTACAAATAAGAACCAATTTATGTCAACTACCAACACATCTCATCCAAAAGGACTATATGTTTTGTTTTCTACCGAAATGTGGGAACGCTTTAATTTTTACGGAATGCGCGCCTTATTGGTTTTATTCCTTGTAAATGCTTTAGCTTTTAAACAAGATGAAGCAGCCATTTTATATGGTGGATTTCTAGGTCTAAGTTATATTACAACCATGTTAGGTGGATTTATTTCTGATCGATTTTTAGGAAATCGTAATTGCATCCTGATTGGAGGCCTTATTATGGCAATTGGTCAATTATTTTTATTTAGTTCCGCAAGTACATTTGATTCAAGTATTCCATTAGCTACTAATTTAATGTGGCTTGGCTTACTGTTTTTAATTTTTGGAAATGGTTTTTTCAAACCAAATATTTCCTCAATGGTAGGTGATTTATATGACAAAGGCGATTCTAAGCTTGACTCAGCTTTTACTATTTTTTATATGGGAATCAATTCAGGTGCATTTTTAGGAATGCTTATTTGTCCAATTGTTGGAGATGTAAAAGCACCTGATGGAACTAGAGTTGTAGAAGCTTTCAAATGGGGATTTATGGCAGCGGGTACCGCCATGATGATTGGAACCATTAGTTTTTATTTTTTAAAAAATAAATTCATCGTCAATCCAAGAGGAGAGGCAATTGGCTTAAAACCTGTATTTTCAAATACCTCAAATGAGAATACAGAATCAGAAAAAGCAAATTTTGGTAATTCTTCTATCCTTTTAAGTTTACTTGTATTTACAATAGGCGTATTTTGTTTTCATTATTTATTTCAAACTAACATTCCAAATCCAATCAAAGATTGGATTTATCCGGTAATTTATTCTGCAGGAATCAGTTTGGCATTTTTAATCATGACTGATAAAACAATTACAAAAATTGAAAGAGATAGAATTCTGGTATTATACATCATTTGTTTTTTTGTAATTTTCTTTTGGGCTGCATTTGAGCAAGCAGGTTCATCGCTAACATTCATTGCAGATCAACAAACGGACTTACATATTTTTGGAATTGAACTACCTCCTAGTTCAATTCAAAATGCAAATTCTTTTTTTATCATTTTCCTAGCTTTCCCATTCAGCTGGATCTGGATGAAACTACAAAAGAATAATTTAGAACCAAATTCACCAACTAAACAAGCTATTGGTTTATTTCTACTTTCTACAGGTTACTTAATTATTGCACTACGAGTAAAAGATTTAGGTACAGATAAATTAAATGTTATCTGGTTGATTCTATTATATCTTTTGCATACCATGGGGGAATTATGCTTATCTCCAATAGGACTTTCTTTGGTTTCCAAACTTGCACCCAAAAGATTTTCATCCTTATTGATGGGTGTTTGGTTTTTAGCCAATGCTGCAGGTTATGCTTTATCAGGTACATTAGGTGCCTTACTTCCACCCAATAAAATTACTCCAGCAAGTGTTTTGCCTACGTTTTTAGGATTTACCATTCACAACCTTTATGAATTTTTCATGGTATTTGTCATTCTTTCTGGTTTGGCTGCTATCATATTATACTTTTTAGCTATTGGACCCTTAAAAAGAATGATGCACGGAATTCGTTAATAACCATATGCGGTATCATCTCCTCTAGAATCAGCTCCACCTTGTAGGCGATGATTAGGTAAAACTAAAATACCTTCCACTAAACCAATACCTCCAACAGGATTAAATTGATAGCCTTTCTGCTGCAAACGAATTTGTTGTTCTTTTGAGAAACGGTTATTTTCAAAATTTATCTTATCTGGCTTCCATTGGTGATGAAAACGTGGAAATTCAACAGCTTCCTGCATGTTTTTACCAAACTCCAACACATTTAAAGTGGTTTGAAATACAGAGGTAATAATGGTGGATCCCCCAGGTGTACCTACAACTAATTTCAATTGATTATTTTCTTCCACAATGGTAGGAGTCATACTTGAAAGCATACGTTTATGAGGTTGAATTTCATTTGCCTTAGATCCAATCAATCCATAAAGATTTGGAGCTCCAGGTTTTGCACTAAAATCATCCATTTCATCGTTAAGCAAAAACCCTGCCTTACCAACAAATACTTTACTTCCATAAGAATTATTTAAAGTAGTTGTAATAGAAACGGCATTACCTTCAGCATCAACAATTGAAAAATGAGTAGTCTCAGGACTTTCATAACCTGGAAATTGTCCTGCACTTATCGCATCACTTGAAGTAGCTTTTTCAAAATTCATTGTTGACATGCGCTGAGTACAGTAAATAGAATCTAATAATTCCTTAGTTGGCACCTTTACAAAATCCGGATCACCTAACCATTTTGCTCGATCAGCATAAACACGTCTTTCTGCCTCAACCATTACCTGAATACTTGAATCTGATTGAATTCCCCATTTTGAAAGTGGATATTTTTCAACCATTTCAAGTAATTGCCCGAGTGCAACACCGCCACTTGAAGGAGGTGGCATTCCTATAACTTTATAATTTTTATAATTAGTTACAATTGGACTACGCCAAACTGCTCGGTAGTTTCGTAAATCTTTTTTAGTAATTAATCCGCCTAATTTCTTATTTTCTTTAACAATTAAACGGGCTATTTTACCTTTATAAAATCCTTTCCAACCTTTAGATTCTATTTTCTCAAGCGATTTTGCTAAATCATTTTGAATCAATAAATCACCTTTTTTCCATTCTCCCAATTCATTCAATAAATAAGTTTTCCCAGGATTGTATTTAATAAATTCATTTTTTTGTCGATTTAACCCTCTCGCCTCTTTTTCTGTCAATTCAACTCCATCTCGAGCCAATACAACCGAAGGATGAACAATTTCTCTCCAAGGTAATTTACCAAATTTTTGATGCATTTCATACACCCCAGCAACAGTTCCCGGCACTCCCACAGACAATATACCAGACTGTGATTTTTCAGGAATTGCATTACCATTTTGATCCAAATACATATCTCGAGAGCCCTTACCTGGTGCCTTTTCTCGATAATCTAAGGCAAACTTTTCTCCAGCTGAATTTCTGTATACTAAAAATCCTCCTCCACCAATATTACCTGCGGCAGGATGAACAACTGCAAGAGCAAAGTTGACAGCAACGGCAGCGTCTATGGCATTTCCACCCTTTTGTAAAACCTCTACTCCAACTTTACTGGCAATAGGATGTGTCGAAACAACCATTCCATTATTGGATTCTACTATTGGTTTTATCGTATTTTGGCCAAATAAACGACAGACTGATAGAATGATCAAATTTGTGATAATAAAATATTTCATAGTCTAATATCTAATTCAAATAAAATTCTAAATAAATATAAATTGTCGAGATAAAGAAACAAATGTATCAATTTGGCACAAAAGGAATTTAAACTTAACTTTGTACTTATTTAATAAATTTCTAACAAACCGAATCGTAAAAGTGGATATTTTTGAGAAAGTAGTTAATAACATGGGGCCTATTGGATCTCATGCACATTATTCACATCATTATTTTTCATTCCCTAAATTAACTGGTGAATTAGGTCCAAGAATGACCTTCATGGGTAAAGAGATGCTAAACTGGTCATTAAACAATTACCTTGGATTAGCAAATCACCCTGAAGTACGTAAGGCAGATGCTGAAGCTACGGAAAAGTATGGATTAGCTTATCCAATGGGTGCTAGAATGATGTCTGGTAATACAGATGAGCATGAGGAATTTGAGAGACAATTAGCAGAGTTTGTTGGTAAAGAAGATGCGTTTTTATTGAATTATGGTTATCAAGGTGTCATGTCTGTAATTGAATGCATGGTAGATCATAAAGATATCATTGTATATGATGCTGAATCTCATGCTTGTTTAATTGATGGAATTCGATTACATAAAGCAAAAATGGGAAGCTACTATAAATTTAATCACAATGATATGGATTCATTGAGAAAAAATTTAGAAAGAGCCACTAAGGCAGTTCAAGAATCTGGAGGAGGTATATTAGTAATAACGGAAGGTGTATTTGGTATGTCGGGTAAAGTGGGTTCTTTAGATAAAATAGTTGAGTTAAAAAAAGAATTCAACTTTAGACTATTAGTTGATGATGCCCATGGTTTTGGTACAATGGGGGCTAATGGTAGAGGAGTGGGAGAACATTTGAATTGTATTGAAGGAATTGATTTGTATTTTTCAACCTTTGCAAAGTCAATGGCTGCCATTGGTGCATTTATTGCTGCTCCCAAAGATATTATCATGTATTTAAAATATAATATGCGATCTCAAACCTATGCAAAAGCGCTCCCAATGCCTTTTGTTATTGGTGGAATGAAACGATTGGAACTTATAAAAAAACATCCTGAATTAAGGGAAAAACTTTGGGAAAATGTTCGTTCATTACAAAAAGGTTTAATTGAAAAAGGTTTTGATATTGGAGAAACAACTTCTCCAGTAACTCCTGTATTTCTTCACGGTGAATATGATATCAAAGCAGTTACCGCATTAGTTAGAGATTTAAGAGAAAATATGGGGATTTTCTGTTCCATTGTTGTATATCCTGTAGTACCTAAAGGGCAAATCATGTTAAGAATTATTCCTACTTCTTCACATACCCAGGCAGACATTGATTATACTACGACTTGCTTTGCAGAGGTACAAAATAGATTAAAAAATGGCTATTATCGTCAAGATTAACTGATTTTCGATACATTTTTTGCTATTTTTTAACTTTTTGAACTTTTTTTTGCGTTTTTTATAGAAAATAATTTGTGAGAAATAAGATTTTTGCTAAATTTCGGTAAATAAATGCTTTTAAGGGGGCATTATATTAACAATCTTATTTTTTACAACCTAAAAATTCAAATTATTATGAGCAGATTTGCACAAGTAAGAGACCTAGTTATGTCATTAGAATCAGATTTCGAAAAATTCTATGATAAAGGAAACCAAGCAGCTGGAACTCGCGTTAGAGGTGGATTACAAGCGTTAAAAACATTAGCTCAAGAAATTCGTACTGAAGTTCAAGCGAAGAAAAATGCTGGAAATTAATTCTCGAATGAATTGACAATAAAAAAAGCCTGGTTAATCAGGCTTTTTTTATTTTAGAAGAGATTTTGATTCATTACAGTAGCAGTTCCATCTACCATTAACTTTCCCCTTTCAGTTTCAAAGACTTGTGTTTTTATTTCAGCTGTATGTTTTGTAGGATCAATTGAAATAACTTCAAAATAAGCACGATAAAGCATTCCAACATAAACAGGGCGTTTGAATTCACTAACTTGTTTCAAATAAACACTCCCCTTTCCTGGAAAATCCATACCCATCACTTTTGAAAAAATACTATTTACCAAAGCACCATGTACAATTGGTTTTTTAAAAGGTGTTTCTGCCGCAAATTTTTCATCCCAATGCAATGGATTAAAATCTCCACTAACTTTACAAAAATCATTAACATTTTCCTGACTAAAGGAAAAAATAAGTTCATAGTTTGCCCCTAATGATATCATATTATTTATTTAAATTAACGAACTTTGTGAATCCTTTCAAATTATGGTTTACATTATATATAATCCAATTTCAGGTAACAAAGGTACTTCTTCTCGTAAAAAAATCGAGAAAGAATTACAAAAAATTAAAAATTCAACACTTTTAAAGTCTGAGTATCCTCATCATGCTACCGATTTAGTTTTAGAAGCAATTCAAAATAAGGCAGAAAGAATCATTGTTGTTGGTGGTGATGGTACAATAAACGAAGTAGCTCGTCAGCTTATTAATTCCAACATTCCTTTAGGTATTGTACCAATGGGTTCTGGCAATGGATTAGCAAGACATTTAGGCATTCCAATGAATTTTAAAAAAGCATTAGATTTAGCATTACATACAGAAGAATCTCAAGTTATTGATGTAGCATATTTCAATGATAAACCATTTTTTTGTACTGCTGGAATAGGATTTGATGCAATTGTGGCATTCGATTTTTCAAAAGCAAGAGGAAGAGGATTATTTAATTATGTTAAATCTAGTTTACGACAAAGTATAGCTTATAAAAACATAGAGGTAAGGTTAAATAATGAAAATACTTACCAGCCATTTTTTTCCATCACTTTTGCAAATGCAAATCAATTTGGGAATAATGCATATATATCTCCTAATTCAAAATTAACTGATGAAGAATTTGAGTTAGTTGTTGTTAAACCACTGAGTTTCATAGAGAAAGCTAAACTTGGAATTAGCCTATTTTTTAAAACCATTCATAAACATCCAAAAGTTACCATTTCTTCTATAAAGCATTGTACTCTTGAGGTAAAAAATGTAAGCCATTTCCACCTAGATGGAGAATCATTTGAATTAAACAATAATCTTGTAAAAATTAATCTCATTCCAAGTTGCTTAAAAATATTTTATTA
>JBEBDG010000080.1:0-9750 GCA_041157165.1 Bacteroidota bacterium | reverse complement strand
GAGGCGATCGAAATCGTATTACAATCGATTGAAAAAGCAGGTTACAAGCCAGGTGAAGAAATCTTTATCGCCATGGATGCTGCTTCTTCTGAATTTTACGATGAGAAAACAGGCTTATATACCTTCAAAAAATCTGATGGCAAGCAATTGAATTCGATGGAAATGGCTGCGTATTGGCAGACTTGGGTAAACAAATACCCAATTATTTCTATTGAAGATGGTATGGCTGAGGATGATTGGGCAGGTTGGGCTGAGCAAACTAAATTGATCGGTTCGAAGTGTCAATTAGTAGGTGATGATTTATTCGTAACCAACGTGAAGCGTCTACAAGAGGGTATTGAAAAAGGAGTAGCTAATGCTGTATTGGTTAAAGTAAATCAAATTGGTTCTTTAACTGAAACCATTGATACTGTTAACTTAGCAAAGCGTAATTCTTATAAAAACATCATGTCGCACCGTTCGGGAGAAACAGAAGATGCAACAATTGCTGATTTAGCAGTTGCCTTGAACACGGGTCAAATCAAAACTGGTTCCGCTTCTCGTTCAGACCGTATGGCAAAATACAACCAATTGTTGCGTATTGAAGAAGAATTGGGAGCTAATGCTTACTTCCCAGGTTTAAATTTCTAATTTGAAAACAGATGGAGTTCTTCAAGCGTTGGTTTATGGGGCAATATCGCTTTTATGTGATTACCACCACCGTAATGTTGGCTTGGATGTTTTTATTGGACTCTAATGATTTAGGAGTACAAATCCGTTTGAGCAGAGAACTTTATCACCTGAAGTCGGAGAAGAAATATTATTCGGAGCAGTTGAAAGAACTTGCAAAGGAAAAACGAATGATGATGGGCAATTCGGCTTTATTAGAAAAATATGCTAGGGAAAAGTATTTGATGAAACGACCGAAGGAAGATATATATATCATCGTCGATGATCAAAATAATGGGATTGAATAAAAAATAAGCCGCATCAAGCGGCTTGTTTTTTTATTTTAAGATTTTTATCTATCTTTGCACCTCTCTACGGGAATAGTATAATGGTAGTATGCAGGTCTCCAAAACCTTTGGTCAGGGTTCGAATCCTTGTTCCCGTGCAAGTTTAAACATTTAAAACCCTTTTAGGGCCGGCTATGAGCAAATTTACCTCCTTGTTTAAGGAATCATGGGTGGAGGTTACAGAAAATGTAACCTGGCCGAAATTTTCTGAATTACAATCCAGTTCAGTTTTGGTTTTAGTTGCATCATTAATCTTTGCTGTATTGGTAGGATTAGTTGATTTAGCTTTCAAATCTGGATTAGATTTGTTCTACAGTTCTTTCTAAAAGGCATTAAGCCTACAAACCAAGAATTCGATGGCAGAAACTAAATGGTATGTTCTTCGCGCAGTTGCGGGACAAGAAAAGAAGATTAAAAATTATATGGAGAACGAATTGGCTCGCCAAGGTGTAGCTGATTCAGTGCCACAAATTTTAATTCCTACCGAGAAAATATATGAGATCCGTAAAGGGAAAAAAGTTATTCGTGAGAAAAACTTATTTCCTGGATACATCATGGTAGAAGCAGATTTAGCCGGAGAGGTGAGTCATATTTTGACTTCTACTCCAGGTGTAATTGGTTTTTTGCAATCCACAAATGAGGAAATTGAGGAAACCAAAGTTGAAGGAGGTAAAGTGAAAAAGGTAAAAGTGATGGTTAAAAAACCAATGCCTTTGGCTCAATCTGAAGTAAACAGAATGTTGGGTAAAGTAGATGAGGCTGCTGCGGTAGAAGATTTTGAAAACATTACATTCTTGAAAGGTGAAACTGTTCGAGTAATAGATGGTCCATTTGCAAGCTTTGAAGGAACGGTTGAAGAGATTCATGAAAACAGTCGTAAGTTACATGTAATGGTTAAAATCTTTGGACGTAACACACCATTGGAATTAAACTATGCGCAAGTAGAAAAATTAAACTAACAATCGAGTGATCTATTGATTGAGTAGTGATAAAAAAAAGTCCGCAGTTTCCTGCGGACTTTTTTTTGGTGCATTCGAGAACCACTCCCTTCGATAAGCTCAGGCTAAATATTAATAAAAAACATATTCTGTCTTTGTTTCATACTTCTCACCTGGTCTTAAAACAGTGCTTGGAAAAGCTGCCTGATTGGGAGAATCAGGAAAATGCTGTGTTTCTAAACAAAAACCGCTTCTTTGTTGAAAAAATTGTCCAAGTAAGCCTTCTACTGAACCATTTAAGAAATTACCTGTATAAAACTGTGTTGCCGGTTGATCGGTAAACATTTTCATTTTTCTTCCAGAAATTGGCTCATACACCTGAACAACCTCCTGAAAAGATTTTGGAGCCTTATCAAATACCCAACAATGATCATATCCGTTGCCGAGTTTAATTTGCTCTTCGTTTGCATTAATTCGATCACCAATGAGTTGCATCGAGGTAAAATCAAAAGCAGATCCTTTAACATCTCTTAATTCTCCTGTCGGAATCAAGCCTTTATCAACAGGTAAAAATTTAGAGGCATTTAATTTAATTTGATGAGAAGTAATCTTGTTCTGCGGATTTCCTGTCAAATTAAAATAGGTATGATTGGTTAAATTTAATACGGTAGGTTTATCGGTTGTTGCCTCGTAAGCGATGGACAGTGCATTGTTGTTTTTCAAGGTATAGGTCACCTTTACTGATAAATTACCCGGGTAACCTTCCTCCATATCTTTGGAAAGGTATTTTAATTCCAGGGAAGGCTCCGCTCCTGCGATGGGTTTAGCAGTCCATAAGACCTTGTCAAATCCTTTTTTACCCCCATGCAATGCATTTTCTCCATTATTAATAAAAAGAGAATACTCCTTTCCATCTAAATTGAATTTTCCTTTTGCAATTCTATTTCCATATCTTCCTACTAATGCTCCAAAAAAAGGATTTCCTTTTACATAGGCTTCTAAAGATTCTAGTTTAAGAACTACATTTTCAAATTTACCGTTTACATCAGGTGCGGTTAGGTAGGTTACAATTCCACCATAATTGGTTATTCGAACCTCCATGCCATTTTTATTTTTTAAGGTGTATAAATCGGCTGTTTGTCCATCAGGTAATGTTCCAAATGTTGATTTTTGAATAGGAGTCATTTGTGAAAATAGGTTAAAAGAAAAAAGAAAGAAAATGGAAAGTGTAAAGTGGAAAGTGGAAAGTGGGAAAAATCTTTTCATTTTATCTAGGTTAAAAAGGTTTATTTCAAAATATACAAAATTATTTATTCCTTTACCACTTTCACACTCACAAGTTCGCCTTTATAATTTACTTGATAAAAAAGCATCCCCGAAGAGGAATAAGGAACTACATGTTGCTGTACAGTGTTTTGTATTCTATGGATAGAAAGAATTTGTCCTTGAAAATTCACCCATTGGCCATCCAAACCAATAAATTCAGCAGGTACTTCAATTGTTACTCGATTGCTTGGTGCTGGATTTGGAAAAATTCGAACACTTTTTGGTAATTCCGAAATACTTAATACATTGGCAATTTGAGCCTTTTGAATTAGTTCATTACTTACACATCCATAAGATGAAACTCCAAACACCTTTATTTCTCCCCCATTTTGACTAGGTTTAAAAGTAATCGTATTTGTTTTTGAACTCCCTTCCCAATCTTTTGGAAGGGTCCAATTATATTGTTGGATCGAGTCGTTTTTTGCTAACGTAATTGTATGATTGGTATAAGGTAACAATTCATTAGGAACTTGAAATTTTTCAATAACCGGTGTTTCATGCGCAAAAATCGGGATAAGTTCTTTTTCACTTTCTATTCCATTAACAACTTGAGAAACTTGAATATTAGTTTTCCCAAAAGGCAAATTTGTAAGTTTTAGTTTTTCACCAATGGAAATATTACCTCCTGCATCATACCACTTTAGAGTCGATGAGTCATCTCCACTGGCTTGCAAATCAATATTTTGACCTTTACAATAAGCAGACAAGGATTTAGAAATTATATTGGGCTTGCCTGAAGGTCCACAGCCGGATTTCGGCTGTGTATCAAAACAATTTGCACAAGTTCCATCTTTTGACTTGAATATAGTAAACTGATCGATGATAAGTCCATCCTGGTCGATGAATTTCCCTACAAATTTATTACCCTCCAATTCAGCAAAAAAAGATCCTATTTTATCTTTTCGATCAAAAAACATAATAGGATGTTTACCAAAACCATTTGGCCGAGAGGTAGCTCCCGATGCGCCATTTGTAATATATATCACTCCTGATTTATCCGGTTTGGATGCATCAAAGAAATAAGGACAAGAATTGGGCGAATTATCAAATGCTCCTGAGGAGGATTGAGGTTGATGAATGGCAGCGTCAAAGGTAGAAGATAATCCGTATTGTTTTTGAGTAGGTTTGGATCGTTCCATGGCATGCGAATGGCCAGTCAGTACTAAATCTACTTTATATTGGTCAAATATGGGTGCAAGCGTTTCTCTCAGTTTGATTATATCAGGATTTGAATCGGAATCGTACGATCCTTTGGTATAAAGTGGGTAATGAAAATAGACGATGGTCCAATCTTGTTTATTTTTGGCCAAATCCTCTTTCAACCAATTCAATTGGATATTATTCGAATCGAATAATCTCTTAAAATCTTTTCCATTTGCATAGGACTCCAATACTATAAAATGTGCATTCCCATAATCATAGGAATAATAGGCCTCTGAACCAGATGCCATTCCACCTAATTCACCTTTATTAGGCAAAATAAAGCTATTAAAATAAGCCATGCTTGGATTGTCCACGTCCCGATTAAAACCATCGTAATCGTGATTTCCTGTGGATGGGAAAAACCCTGCTTGTTGCAATATGTTTCCATTTTGGTACACATCGAAAAAATTAGTTTGAAAACATTCCTCGGTGCCTCCACAGTACACATTATCGCCAACGGTTAAAAACAAATTTGTGTATTTGCCTTTCCTGAATTTTTTAAACCCCTCGTAAACAGCGGCTTGCTGAGGACCTGGGTACATATCACCAATCGACCAAAAAGAAAATTTTGTTTTAGCGCCTGTTTTAGGTGCTGTTTTGAAGTAGTAATTTGAATCTAATTCTACTGTATTGTTTCCGATTTGAACTGAATAATAATAGTTGGTATTCGCGGATAAACTATCGATTGTTAACTCATGGTCAAGTGCAGGAGCACTTGATTTTTTTTTAAAACTTAATTTATTTTTATCTGTACCTACAAATAATTGGACGTTTTCAGGTAAGCTGAGCCTCATTTTAAGCGTCACGCCGTTTGGACCCAACTTTTGTAGATATGGTTTTCTGACAAAAGTTTGGGCAAACGAGCTATAAATTAAAAAAATGAGAATCCAGACAAAAAAAAGTCTCATCGTTTGGATGAATTGTGTGGTCGAAATTACTAAAAGTATCCCAATTTATTTGCTTCTATTAATGTAAATAAAGTTGGTCATATTAGGCTTCACCCCATAAAATTCAATCATGTAATAATATGTTCCATCTGGCAGATATAAGTCTCCTGGTTGAACAAAATGTCCTCTATTAGCTTGTCCACCCCAATCATTTTGATAATTATCCACCTCATAAACAAGGTTACCCCAACGATTGTAAATGGCCAAATGGTTTTTATAGGCTTTCACTCCAGGCAAAATTAGGAAATCATTGATTCCATCGTTGTTTGGAGAGAGTCCCTGAGTTGCAAAATTTGGGCAGGTATCAGGATCGATTCGATTGTCGATTCCATCCCCATCGCAATCAGGAAGACCGCCATAATCGATGTCATTTTCAAGCTTATCAGGTATGCCATCGCCGTCGGAATCCAAATCTCTGAAATCAGGTATGCCGTCTTTATCTGTGTCCACAAATCCTTCCAATTGATCTAGATAACCGTCATTGTCTGAATCTAAATCCAGATAGTCTGGTAAACCGTCACTATCTGTATCTTGGTTGCCTTCGATAGAGTCCAAAATTCCATCTCCGTCGGAATCTGTATCTAAATAATTAGGTCTTCCGTCTCCATCTGAATCAACATTTCCTTCTGTTTTGTCTGGTATATTATCTCCATCGGAATCTGTGTCTCTAAAATTAGGTGTTCCATCTCCATCTGGATCACCCAAGCCTTCCACTTTATCAGGAATGCCATCGTTATCAGCATCTAAATCGAGATAATCTAAAATACCATCTTTATCGGTATCTAAAATACCTTCCAACTTATCTGAAATACCATCCCCATCGGAATCTAAATCTAGGTAATCTGGAATTCCATCACCATCTGAATCTATTGGATTTTTAGGGTCTTTCCCTGCTTCAATCGCATCAGGAATTCCATCGCCATCGGAGTCAGTGTCTCTAAAATCAGGGATTCCGTCTCTATCTGTATCTACTGGATTATTTGGATTTTTACCAGATTCAAAAGCATCAGAAATTCCATCATTATCTGAATCGGAATCAACATAATCAGGAAGGCCATCTCCATCAGTATCTAACGGATTCTTTGGATCGGGACCCAATTCGTATGTATCCAAAATACCATCATTATCAGAATCTAAGTCTAAATAATCTGGTACTCCGTCTTTATCGGAGTCCAATGGATATTTAGGATCTTTTCCTACTTCAACCTTGTCAGGAAGACCGTCCCCATCGGAATCTAAATCTAAGTAATCAGGTATTCCATCCCCATCTGTGTCTCTTGGTTTCAAAGGATTGTTCCCTATTTCAATTTGATCAGGAATTCCATCATTATCTGAGTCTAAATCTCTATAGTTAGGAACACTATCGCCGTCTGAATCCAAAGGTTTACTTGGGTCGGGTCCTAGTTCAATATTATCTGGAATACCATCATTGTCCGCATCTGTATCTTTGAAATCAGGTATCCCATCTCCATCGGTGTCAATTGGTAAATTTGGATTTGGACCCAATTCGATGGCATCTTTAATCCCATCATTATCGGAATCTAGGTCAAGAAAGTCTGGTATTCCATCTCCATCGGTGTCGACTGGATTATTGCAATTACCTGCCTCAAATGAATCATTGATACCATCCCCATCACTATCGTTGTCACGGTAGTTTTGCAAACCATCTTGATCTAAATCGTTTGTAAGTTCAACTCCATCTGGTATACAATCATTGTCTGCATCAAGATCAAGATAATCTGGAATGCCATCTTTGTCTGTATCAGTGGGCGATTGAGCTTCGCTAATATCTGCCATACCATTTCCATTTTTATCAATGAACTGGCCATTTTTATCTATTTTACCATCGTAATTATCATCTCTGTTAGGAACATAAATTGGCAATGCCTCCCAGGCATCTTTCAAACCATCTCCATCAGAATCCAAATCCAAATAATTTGGAATTCCATCCTTGTCTAAATCGGCAAAACCTTCCTGTTTATCATAAATTCCATCGTTATCAGCGTCTAAATCTTGGTAATCAGCTACGCCATCTCCGTCTGAATCTCTGTTTTGTTCCACTGAATCTAGAATGCCATCATTGTCGGAATCGGTATCTAAATAATTTGGAATACCATCATAGTCTGTATCCAATGGTAGTCCGGATAAATTACATTCCATTTCGTTGGTAATTCCATCTCCATCACAATCGCTATTTTTAAAATATTGATCATATGGTAGGGTTCCGATGGCAGGAATTACTCCAGAAACACCTCCTATACAAAAATTAAGTGGTTGGGTATCTTGGCCATTCGGAGTTCCATCACCATCGCAGTCAAGCAATTTCCAACTAGCACTTGTTTGGCTTGTATTTTGTGAACTTGTTTTATAATCGCATGATAGGCTTGGATTGGTACCATCCATCATTTCTTGACCATTTGAAACACCATCACCATCACAATCTGCGGCATTCCATACAATGCTTGGGGAGTTAGTTCTATTTCTTACATTAAAGCTACAAGGAGAGGCTGGATCTGTACCATCTATCACTTCCTGTCCATTATTCACTCCATCTCCATCGCAATCCATACTTGCATTATTTGGATCACACACCATTATGCTGACAGTTGCTTGGGCACATTGAGCTGGTGAATAATTTGTATCACAAACTGTATAGCCCACAGTTACTGTGTTTCCATCGAATGGTGAAGGCGTATAAATCATCAAACCTGTCAAAGGATCGAAAGAAACCGATCCTTGTGCTGTTCCCGCACCAGTCCCATTTTGACGAGAAATACTAATTCCTTGTCCGGCTTGGATTTGGTCATTTGCCAAGATATCTACAACAAAAACACCATTTGTTCTATTATTTATTACATCGTTACTTGCAGTTGGTGCAGGATCCACAACAATATGCAGAGTTGCATTTGAGCAGTTTGCTGGATTTGATTGGTCACATACGGTATAAACTACATCTATTGACCCTACAAAACCCGGTGCCGGAGTAAAGGTAAAGGTTCCATTTGCATTACCCGTAAGTGTACCTTTATTCGATGGTAAGGAGCCCCAAGAACTTACAAGAAGCGTAGCGTTATTATTGGTAGAAGCATCATTAATTAGCACGTTGCCTTCGATTTGCGCTGTTCCTTTTGTAAGTGCAAAATCATCTCCTGCAGTTGTCACATCGGTTTGTGAACCTGCTAAAATGCCGTAACTTATAGTGGCTGTTGCACAATTTGAAGTGCCATTTTGACAAATCTGGTAGGTTAATACATCATTACCCACATAACCATTAGTTGGCGTATAAGAAATGGTACCGTTTGGTAACACAATGGCCGTTCCATGGGCAGGTTGATTAACAATAGTTAATCCTGAAACTGGTAAATTACAGTTTTGGGTGGTACACTTATCATTTGCTAAAACAGGTGTAGTAACTGTATTACCAGAAATAACTGTTGCAACATCATTATTGGCGATTGGTGGATTGTTAACCAACAAAGGATTTTTAATCGTAAAAGTTACTTTACTGATTGAGCAAGAGGATTGTCCAATTGGACAAACGCTTACATTATACGTATAAATCCCTGGAGTAGTCGCCTCAAACGTATAGGAACCATCGGCATTTAAGGTAAAGCTTGCTGATGATCCGTTTCCACTTGTATTTTGAGGGTTGCTATAAGTTGCTCCACCATAAATCACGTCATTGGTAGATATATCACCTGTAATCTGATTGTTAATAATTCCTGTATTTACATCAGAAACTACCTGTAAGTTATTTGGCTGAATTAACAAGGTTTGAGCTGGAGATAAACAACCCCCTGAGCCAACGGCCTTCACGGAAATAGTACCTCCTGTTTGAAGGGCTGAAGTTTGGATAGACAAACCAGAAGAAGTACCTGACCAACCATTAGGAAGTGTCCACTGATAGTATGAGGCACCATTTACTGGTGAAATTTGGTAAGTTTGACGTGTCCCGACAAAAGGATTCACGTTTCCAGAAATCGTACCAGGACGAACCGGTGTAGTTGGTTGTTCGTTCAAGACTACTAAAGAAGATGAGCTAATACAACCATCTGCAGACTTGGTGTACACTTGGTATTGGTTAGCCGGCACATCTGTAAATACACCAGAAATATTACTGAAATTAGTTCCATCAATACTATATGAATTTCCATTTACAGAAGCATTTGTAACTTCAATTTTACCAAAAGGAGAGGAACATGATGGCTGGGTTACAATCGCACCAGGGCGAATTGGTACTGGATTTACAGTTAAGTTACTTGCTGCTGAAACAGCAGCACATGCGTTTGCATCTAACACTTTCAATTGATACGAACCACTTAAACTGGTATTTAAAATATT
>JBEBDG010000079.1:0-9752 GCA_041157165.1 Bacteroidota bacterium | reverse complement strand
ATTTTGCTTAGAAAATTTATAGACTAAATACCATTGAGCAATTAATAAAAATAAAAAAGTTGGTGCTTTTTTTCCTCCAAGAGGAACGATGCCCAACATATATAAACATAAACAGTAAAGAATACTTGAAATTATTACTCCAAAAAGTAAAATAGACACTAATTTCCAATTCCAATCTTTCATTTAAGCGGAGAAAGTTTTAATAATTTTTGATTTAAACTGGTAATCCAAAAAGGCTGAATTCTTAGAATTACTTTTGATTTGTTCGATTGTAAATTTAGAACTGTCTTTTGTGTCCAAAATAGTTCCAAAAACCTTTCCATTTACCTTTAGCACATCCTGCGTTACTTTTAAAATTTTCTTTGGATTATCTACCAAGGCTTTTACTACTTTTGAATAATCTTTACTTTTAAAGGATTCAAAAGAGGCTTGTAAAATCGTTTGTAGGCCAATAACTCCGAAAGAAGCATGATCAAATTCGATGTCCTTTAATTCAACTTCAACTGGATGATGATCTGAAACAATTACATCAATACTTCCATCAAGAATTCCTTGACATAAAGCTTCTTTATCTTCTTTTGTACGATAAGGGGGAAATACTTTTGTATTGGTATCAAAGCTCTCTACAATATTTTCATCAAAAATTAATTGATGAGCTGCTACTGAACATGTAATTGGTAAACCTTTCTCTTTAGCCTCTTGTATCAATCGAAGGGATTCTTTCGAAGAAATACAATAGAAATGAAGAGCAAACTCTTTATGTTCATTACCAAATGAATTATGCAATACATAGGTCAACAAATCAATATCCCTTTTTATTGCCAAGGTTTCAGAAAGTTCTGGTATGCCTTTCAACCCAGTCAATGTACTTTGAATTCCTTCATTGATTTGTCCAAATAATGACAAACTTCCTGAATCTGCTTGAGTAAAAATGGTTACTGGTTGTGTAATTAAATATTGTAAACACTTTAAAAATAAATCTGTGTTTTGAAGTGAACCACCAGCATGTGAAAAACCTCTGGCACCGGCATGAAATAAATCTATTAAATCTGTAAAATTTTCACCTTTATTATCAAGGGTTAAGGGCGCCATGGGAATCAAATCAATCCCATGTACTGTACTAAGCTTACTAATAAATTGAATTTGCTCCGCTGTTTGAGGTGCTGGGTTGCCCGTTGGTAATAATTGAACACCCTGTACACCACCAGCTTTTGCAGCTGAAACTAATGTTTCCCACGATTCTCGATGTTCACCTCCAGGCAGCGTATTATGAACTCGTAAGTCATAAATACCCGGAATGAAAACTAGCTCCTTACCTTCGATTATTTCTTGATTGGTTTCATGATTGATGTTTTCTGCAATTTCTTGCAAAACACCATCCTGTATACGTAAATCAACTTTCTTTTTATAAAAACTGGAAGTTGAATCAAGAATTAAAACAGATTTAATTAATGTTGTCATATATTCAAAAAAAAGCCCTGATAAACAGGGCTTAAAATTATCAATGTCCTACAAAACCTTTATAGGTTTCAACATCCATCAATTGATCCAATTCGGATAAATCGCTTGGTTTAACTTTTACAATCCAACCTTGGCCAAATGGATCCGTATTGATCAATTCTGGACTATTGGATAATTCAGCATTAACTTCAATTATTTCACCAGAAATTGGCATAAATAAATCTGAAACAGTTTTAACCGCCTCTAAAGATCCAAAAACAGCATCTTTGGTTAGATTTTTTCCAGCTGATTCAACATCTACATAAATAATATCACTTAATTCCCCTTGAGCAAAATCACTAACCCCTACCAAAGCTACATCACCTTCTAACTTAACCCATTCATGCTCTTGAGAATACTTTACGTCTGATTTAAAATCCATAATTTTTTATTTTGTGCAAAGTTCTACATTCTTTCCTTTTTATGCAAATGATTTTACGCAATTAACTATTCACTTAAACTATATCGAATCTGAAAACCTCCTGCTACGGTTGAACGATAAAAAGAATTACTTACTAAAGGATTATTAAACATTTTATCAAAGTATGCAGTAAGCGATAATTTATTATTCACATTGTAAGATAACTGAGGTCTAAATTGGAAATTAATAAATCCTTGGGTAACAATTGTTTCAGCATCTAATTTTCTTTGAAGCGTTCTCGTATCTCTAATCGTCAAATTGCAATTGAATCGTAAATCGTTCGGCAATTTAATTTTCTTACCATTGATACTAATTGGTAAGGTCGTATTGGCTTTGGTGAATCCAATAGCAAAGGTTAAATCTTTGTTAGACAGTTCAGCCACTTGAGAATTGGCTAAATTCAGTCCAACACTTCGATCTTGTGCATATTCAAATCGAAGACTAACTTTTGATTTCGTAACTGCATTGAAGCCCACCAATGGTCCAAATCGTTCTGTAAAGGTAATGGTACTCATTACATATACTGGAATTAAAGAATAGACGGTTTGTCCACCGATTGTTTTTTCCTCAAATCTACTTGATAAGGGATATAACAAAGATTGCAATGTTAAATTGCGATAATCATCCAAATACCTACCACTCTCATAAAATTTACCGTAATCTAATGAAGATACAAAATTGCCTACTGAATACGTTGATGAATAAGTATGATTAATACTAAAGGATGAAAATTTCTTAGTAATAATGGGCAATAAATTCAAGCCATTATAATCGACACGCCAATTAGGAAGTGGTATATTATAAAATGGAGAAAATTTAACTGAATTCGGATTCATTCCAGCATATGCTGCAAAGAAAGAAGGAATCAACACTTCTTGCGAATTCAAATTATATTTTCCTTTACCTTCACCATAGGTTGCCTTATAATTATTTTGTAGTCTTTCCATTAAAATAGACCGATAAGATCTAAAAGTCTCGAAAACCTCTGTTGGATCTTTGAATGCGGTCATAAAGGATAAAAAAGACATCGAATAATTACCTGAACGAACAGGAGATTGATGCTGGAAAATACCAGTGGAATCGGGCCTAAAAAATTCTTGATAATTATCCCCTTTATTATAATTTCCTTCTACCTGGATTCTTAAATCACGATTGGGTTCTAATTGGGTTGTATATGAGAAACGCTGATTAGAAATCTGAGTAAAAGGAACATTTTGCTGCTTACTTTTTGTTAACCAATTTCCCTCTTTTGCCTTGTCTAAAATACCAAAATCCTGACTCCCTGTAATAAAATCAATTCCAGGAGCTCCCCATCTACCCTCCATTCCCAAAATCCCTGGAGATTTTAAGAATCCTGGTAAAGTAGTAGATTCATTAATCGAATAATTAACTTGAATACCTCGAAGTGTTAATAACAAACGCGTTAAACTTTTAACAGCATTATTTCGTGGTATTTCTATATCATCCTCATCACCAGGACTTCGGGCTACATTTTTACCACTAATTTTTGGAGAGTTTGCCCACCGTAAAGCCTTAATTCTATTATACAATGCAACAAAATCAACTTTTCCAGTAATTCCTCTGTCCCTACCATTTTTAATAATATTACCAAAAAGAAAGCCTTCGTCATCCCTTAAATCAAAACTATTCGCAACGAAATTGTAAGAAATTTTATGAGAGTAATCCAAATTCATCCAATCGGTGATAGGTGATTTTTGAAGAGGGAGTCGCCAAATAAATCCTGCTTGTTGATCAAAATTCTTGGCCCTGCCTAAATTCCTTAAATTAGTCATTACTGAATCTCTCCATGCTTGGTTATCAACATCCCCAAAAGGCTCATCAATGATAGAATTCGCCATAGCACTATAATTGGCTACAATGCTTTTCGTTATGTTCCAATTCAAGGCATATTGACGATTAAAGAACCAATATTTTTCAAATTGTGGCGAAGCTGGTAAAAAAGTTTCATCTCGCATCTGATTTTTAATAAAACTTCGATCCATATCCATTCTCATGGAAATAGAAGATGGGACAAGATTCAAACTAAAATCACGAATTAAAGGTGCAAAATTTGAACTACTCTTAAGTCCTTTAAAAGGTTCCCAAAAGGAAGTTTGTGCCGTATACGAATAAATGAATCCACCTTTATACGAATTTTGTTTAAAATCAGCAATTAAAGGACTCGTACGAATATTCTCCGAAAAAGCATAGTTAAAGGTGAAATTTGATAAATCCCAAACAAAATTATGTTTAGCCGTTGCCGATCTAATTTTTCGAACATTCGAAAAATTAAATCCTCTTCTAACCGAATTATCTTCTGCGATTAACCTTCTATTTTCTCCTTCATACTTAATTGCATCATCTAAGAAAATATCGGGATCAAAAGGATCAAATTGGGGTGAAATATTTTTTCGGTCATAGGTTATATAAAAAGGAATACGAAGATTCCAACTTGCTGGTAAAAAACGTTCTAAACTAAGAGATGCAGAGATTCCATATTCTAAATTATTTTCACGAGCTCTTTCAGAAATTTTTGCTTGAACCCCGCCAAATCCATAATTTCGAAAAGCGCCATTCATAGTTACTGTCCCTAAATCAGCCAATTTAATTGCCATTTTTCCGATAGCTGCATCACCTGCTGTCTGATCAAAACCATTGGTACGAAGTTCATTAAACCAAACATTAAAGTTCATATCAGAACTTCCTCCGTTCTTAACTCCTAAAACAACATTTAAAACTGTACTCAAATCTGGATTACCCCGAATTACGATGGTATATTTTGATCCAGGTTCAGTATAAGTAAATCGTTCATTATATCCCCTTCCTAAGTTAGAGTTTCTATTTAATTTGGCACGCTTGAGCATTTCCAATTCAATATCAAATTCATTTTCCAAAGGCCAAACGTCCGTATCTACTGTTGACTTTTTAGCTAAAATCATATTGGATTGATAAATTTCATAATAATTATCTGTCACATCTGTACCTAAACGAATAAAAACACCTGCCTTTGACAAATCACCTTTTTTTTCAGTAGGATGTTCTTGTAATGATACGAACATTTTCAATCGTTTATAATTGATTAAATCAACCATTGCGTTTTTAAAAACCGCTTTTGATTTACCTGGCTTTAAATTTTCAACTTTTAAACTCAATGATTGTTCATTTAACCGAGCATTATTAATAGTGGTAATATCCTGGTCTCTGACAAATCCAGGAGGAACTATATATGGTATGGCACTCCCTGAGGAAACACTATTTTCTTCAATATTTGCTGTACCAACCGTAAATTTGGTTTCTTCAGGTTCAATCTCATTGTTTATCCCACCCGTTTTATCCAAATTTCCAGTAAATTTTCTGTAGGAATAACCCGATAGTTGCAATTGAGCAAATCGTAAAACAATTGGATCTGTAAATTCGCTTAACATCATTCTAAAAAAGCGAATAGATTTAAAATTAGATGGGATATTTGATTTTGACTTATCATAGGCCTCTCGCAATGGAATTCTAAATAAATACCAAGTTGCATTACCTTCAGTAACCTTATCTACAACATATTTGTTATTATCTAATCCCCCCTTTTTTAAATCAATTTCGTAGGTGAAATAATTTTCAACTTCATTAATCGTATTATCATTATTTAAATCCTCACGATCAGGCTGAATCGTATTTGCTTGCGTTGTAGTACTAGTATTTGGATTATCCGTATTGGGAGAGTTTCTTTCCAAACCCATGTAATTTTTGTAACGTTGAATGATACTGGCTTTTTGAGTAGTAAATTTTTCATCTAAATAAAACTCATAATCATCTGCTGAAGGATCTAACTTGACTAAATTTTTGACAGCAGGAGAAATTGAATTTAAATAAGGAGAGAAATTCCTCTCCTCAGAGGGTGTATTAGGATCGCTACTCGAATTAGGCAATCCATCCAAACCTACGTCTTGTTTATCCCTACCAGCATTATCAAATGCATTGATGACAAATTGTCTTTTAGGTGCAATACCCCAATTTGTTTCATAGTAATTAACATCTTTAACTAATAATTCATTAGCAGGAATTCCATTTTCAAAATTTGAATAATTATCGGGTATAAAATCTTCAGACACATCTCCCAAATGAAATGTTAATTTTCCTCCTAAAACATTTGCATTTCCAGCCTTATTATTAAAAACTCCATCGCGGATTACCTCATTGGTTAGGAATGGATCCATCAGCCAAAATTCCAAAGTTTCCACATTCGAATTCTCAAAATCAGTATCTGCACCTATGGCCCTGGTAATTACACCGAAGTTATTTTTAGGATTATTATTTAATAAAACTGTTTCATTTTTGGCAATCACATCCTTATTGTAATTGTACATACCTCTTTCATTCGGAAAATAGGTCACATCCATTACACCTAATGGCAAACCTGTAATGTTATTTGCAAAGTCTTTTCCGGGGAAAAGTCCTCTTGGAGAGACGCTCCGCTCATAAGCATATTGGGTAACATCTTCTAAACCTGGAACATTTAAACCAAAACTGCCTTGTCCATAAATAGAAGCATCAACCGTATAAGCCGATATTTTGGCACGATTAAAATTAGAACGAATATCAGATCTCTTAAAACCATCTTTTTTTAATCGATCTTCTGGTATTGAACCTGGTTTCCATAAGGTCGGCTGGGAATTAAAATTATAAATGACCCTAGTTGCCTCAAAATCATCTATAAAAGAATTACCTTGAACACGGTCATTTACATTTGGAATTAAACGTGCATATTCTCCCTGAAAATCTATAAATGAAGCCTCTTTGGTAGAAACAAATGGGAGTTTATCTAAGAAATAGGTTAATGTGTTTGATTTTTTTACAAAGGAAGCATCAAAACCCAAAAGGGTATTATTTACTGGTTCATTTCCAATGGCAACACGTCTTAAAAAGGCAGGAGGTGTTTCACTCATGTTTTGTACGGTTGCACCTAAATGTACATCTTTACCCAAATTGTAATCTAATCGAGTACCCAGTAGAGTTCTTACCTGATTTGAAAACAAATCTGGCCGTTCATAACATACTCTAATTTCTCTTCCAGAGTTGAAAACACTTTCATTTAAAATTTTAACCTTACCAGAAGCATCAACCATGAAATCACTCCCTTGAGATAAAGATTGTCCACCTGCTGTAACTGTTACAGATTTTGGATCTACACCGAATGGTAAACTTATATCTCCTCCTACTCCTGATTGATAAGAACCTTTAATATAAAATTTGTTACGCGTAGTAACTTGAGCCGCATCTGTCATCGTTTGACGATACAACTCATCGAAACCATATTTGGACTTATCTACAATTTTTTCTAAGTTATCCGAAGAAAAAGGTTCTAAGGAAGGAAAAATAATTTTTCCATTTTTAGAATCAATAGTTACTTCTTCTACAAAATCATAATTCCCATCTTTTTGTGGGTCACCCGCATAATTTAGTTTATCAAAACCTAAACCATCAACCCATGGTTTGTCTTTAAAATCACCTTTTCCTTCAATGATATTGGTATTATCAATACCTGATTTATCATCTTTATAGACAATTCGCAATTGAAATCCTTGTCTAGTAATTGAATTGGTATTTAATGAATAAATATTCTTCATCATTAAATCCCACATTAATTTTCCTTTTCCTGAAGCATCATTTAATTGGTTTCGAATTGTGGATGATTTTAATAATTTCAATACAATTAAATTATCCTCTTTCCTTGCTTGATAATCTTCAGTTAATTCCCCAACTTTATACCTCTGGCCGTTATAAGTATATTCATAAGCTACGGCTAAAATTTCATCATTTCTCAGAGGGGCTACTAAAGAAACATATCCCAATTGAGGATGAAATTTAAATTCTCTATCATTCAACCTTTTAGCCCCTTTTATTAAATCATAATCCAAGCCACGAGCTAAATTTGAAGGAAGATTCTCTGCAATGGTTTGCACATTTAATTTTAAAGAATCCTGAATTATTGATTGAAAAAAGGCATTATTTTTAGGTAATTCACCCTGCTTATCAATATCTGAAAAGGCCACTAAATTCCTTAAAGTTTCTGTACTTTGAGTTCTATTGGTAACATAAACCTCTACACGTGTAATTTGTACCCCACTTAAAATAACTGGAAGAGACTTTAAATTCTTTGTATAATTATCTCTAAAATATTTCGATAGAAAGAAATGACGATTTTCATCATATTGATCGGCCCTAATTTCAAAATTCCTGCCTTGCGTACCTCCTTTTAAATTGATACAATCTTGCTTAGATCGTTGTTGGGCTGCTACTAAGGTTACGTCCAAATTTCCAAAACGCATGAGCGTTTTGACTCCAAATAAATTCTGTACGCCTGGAATTAACTGAGAATTTAGTGTCCAAGAAGTATTTCCTACTTCAATATTTTGTAAAATATCTTCTTCTTGGGTTTTCCAATTTAATTTTAATTGATTCTGAAAATTAAAACTGGCCTTTGTATCAAAATTGGTATTTAAATTTAACTTATCTCCTATTTTTCCTTGAAAATTAAATTGGGCTTGTTCATTAAAATACAAATTACCGATGTTACGTAATTGAATAGGGATGGCTGGATTGTCCACAAATTGCCCCATGTAACCCACGTCCAACAATAAACTTCCATTTGGCTTAATCATGATTTCACTGCCACCAAAAATTCGATCTATGGATGGAGGAAGGTCAATTTTTGGAAATAATCCTCTAGATTTTAAAGAATTATCTCCGTCTAAAGACTTTGAATAAGCATTCCAAAAAGAGCGATTTATTTCCTTATTTTGATTATTACTAAAATCAGAAAAATTAGAAAAAGATTGACTACCGATCACATAATTTCCTAATACATCTTTTTGAACGACAGCATTATTTTGAAAATATATTTGATTTTTTGACCCTGTGGAGGAAAAATAATTAAAAGGTGATTTGCTTTTTGAATTTAAGGAAGAATTGTTTTTATCCTTAAAAATATATTTAGGATTTTTGCCAGATTTTAAAAGTAATGAATCTTGCTTTGCCTTCTGAGCAATTAATGGACTAATAAGTACACAAATGAGTAAAAACTCTTTGAAAAGGAATAATAATAAGTGGTTTAATCTATTATATTTCACGCAATGATTTGATTAATTATCTCAAAGCCAATTTAATTAAATCTTCTATTGAACTAGTCGGATTTGATTTTAATATAGAATCAATACTTTTCTCTGCAGTTGCCTTTGGTATGCCTAATGTTACCAATGCAGTTAATGCCTCTTGTTTCAATAAATATGAACCGCTTTGTCCACCCGGTTCTGTAGAGCTTAACAAAGTTTCTTTTTTAGTTTTATCTTTCAATTCCAAGATGATTCGTTGTGCTGTTTTAGATCCAATGCCTTTTATGGATTGAATCATACCCACATTTTCACTAGCAATACCTAATCTAATTTCTTCAGCTGAAAATGAAGAAAGCATCACTAAAGCTGTACTCAATCCTACACCAGAAACAGATATTAAATCTAAGAACATCTTTTTTTCACTCAATTCATAAAATCCTACTAAAGTATGGGAATCTTCCTTGATTTGTAAATGGGTAAACAGTTTAATAAGTTCTTCTCCTTCATGCAAGGCATCATAAGTCTGTAATGATATTTTACATTCATACCCAATACCATTTACATCAATAATAACTTGTGTACGGTCTTTATAAACTAATTTACCTTTTAAATATGCAATCATTCTTACGAGATTCTAAGTTTCATACCTGGTCTAATAACTATCGATTTTAATCGATTCAATTTTTTTATTTTTGATAATGTTAAACCATCATATTTTGCAACAATAT
>JBEBDG010000078.1:0-9817 GCA_041157165.1 Bacteroidota bacterium | reverse complement strand
ACAATAATTGATCCATTGTATAAAACAAGAAGGGTATACAGCCAAAAAGGAAAGAGCTTCCAATGGATGTTAGGACCATCATTTCGCACCAAGTTTCTTCTTCCTCAGATGAGCTTGCCAAGTCTAACAATTTGATGATGCCAAGGGATGCCATGGCATATACGTTGAGTAAAATTAATTTAAAGTTCGGTTGTACATTATTTGCATTCATATTTTTGTTGTTTTGTTGATACAAAGCTATATTTGTAAATCGCCAAAAAATGGCGGTTTATACCAAAAATGAAAAATTTTGATCGATTAGAAGTTTTAAACAATTGTTTACTCAAAAAGTCGTTTGAAGTGAATTTTGAGCGTTTTTCTGGCTACCTTAAGGAATATTATGATGTAGAAAATTATGCAGAGAGAACCTTTAATCGGGATATTCGCGAATTAAAAAATCGTTTAATGATGCGATTTCCTCATTTGGAAAATGAATATGGGGATTTAATAAAATATGCAAGATCAGGAAATTACTATTATCTGGTTCGAAGTGATATTTCTGCATTTCCTGGGTTTTCTGAAAAGGAATTATACCAAATAGCAAATTCAATTGAGCAAAATAAACATTTGTTTACGGATGGTTTGGGAAAGGGAATTTTACAAAAACTAAGTGCAATTGGTTTAGAAAATCGACTTTCTCGATATCATCAAGATGTTCAATGGCCAGTTTTACAATTGATCAAGGATGGTGAGCGCTCAGGTGGACATTGGTTAGAACCCTTATTGGAAAAAATATATCGAAAGCAGGTAATAGTTCTTGAGCATAAAGGTTTGAAAAATACCTCTGTTAAAAAGAAAATTAAAGCATTACCCTTGTTAATTAAGGAATATAACAATGGATGGTATACGGGTTGGTATCTTTTGTTTTATCCAATACTAGGGGACCAAAAATTCATTAGGCCCCAGGTGGAAGAACTTTGGTGCTTTGCATTAGATCGTTTGGTAGGTATTTCGGATGTTAAGGAAGAATACCAGATTAGAATCAGTGAAAATTTCAATCCCACTAGTTATTTTGATCATATTTTGGGTATTTACCGGTCAGATAAAAATCACCAAAAATTACAAGATATTAAAATTCGAATTCCTTTAACTTCTTGGTTAATTAATTATGTAGAAAAATATCCAATTCATAAATCGCAAGTTATTGTTCAAAATGAGAATGATCATATGATACTTCATTTACGAATGGAAATAAATATAGAATTAGAAAATTTTTTTCGAAGGTATCAAAGCGAAATGGAGATCCTAGAACCCAAAAACTGGTTAAATAGTTAATTTTTATTAACCATAAATTGTTTATTTCCAATGATGTCAGCTTTTTGATCTCTTTGGAATTCGCGATTTGAAATATACGGAATACCTTCATTGGGGTCATTTATAAAGGTTTCCATTTCTCCTAGGGTAATTTTACCATCCGAATTTAAATCACCAGATCCTTGTAATCCTTTTAAGAAATAATAGGTGAAAAGGCTATGGTGTTTTTCAGGATACCAATTGGAAACTTGTTGAGATTTGGAAGAAAGAAAAATAGCTGTATTTTCATCTGAAAAAATATCAATTTTGGGTTTTATAGTCAATGGACTTGAATTGGTTATCAAAGATACTCCATCTCCTGATTGACCTGAAAAACAAGCATCTACCACAACCATTTTCTTCTTGGCAGGTAATTTGCCAATATCGTTAAAAAATTCGTCTAGGGCATACCCATTTAAATCGGTAAGATAATTTGGGTCAGCATCAAATGGAACCAAATAGGCCGAACCTTCCTTAATCATGCTTGGAGCCCCATGGCCAGTATAATAGATAAATAATTCAGATTGACCATCAGGTCGTAGAATTCGTTTTAAATTGTCTTTTATAAAAGTTTTTAAATAACCTGCAGTCGGTAGATCGTCCATTGAACGAGGAAAAATATTGTTTGGAGAAAATCCCATTCGTTTGATTAAATATTCTCTCATCAAACTAGCATCTCTTTTTGCATATTTTACCTTTGGAATTGATTTGTTTTGGTAGTCACTGATTGCAATAACAAAAGCAATTGCATTTGGATTAATTGATTTACTTTCTGCAATATTATTTTCAATATCTATAACCTTATTGTATCCGGCCTTTCCTTTTCTTTCAGTGTTGATATTGATGGTTTCTTTTTGCTTGGAAATTTTGAAGGTATTTCCAACAGAAATTGTGGAATTATTTTGCGCAATACAAAATAATTGAATTGATAAAATTATATTAAGAAGGAAAATAAACTTTTTCATTTCAAATAAGTTTTCAAATTTACCTCTTTTATTTATTTTTTCAAGCTTAAATAACGAATATCAAATTGCACCTTTTTATTTGTACCTCTGAATTTTTGTAGCCATGACAAAAATGAAGTGTTATCTAATGATTTTGGTAACGTGTAACCGGATTTTTTAATTTTTTCATTCAATCGATCTTCGTTATCATTTGAGAATATGGGAGATATAAAGGGTATTTCGGAGAATAGTATATACAATTTATAATATTCTGCTAAGTTATTTTCAGCTATTTTAAATGTCATTTCATCGACCTTATTGCTTTCATCTAAAGAATCATTTTTTTTAGAAAAGAACCAATAAAATTTATTTTTTTCAATTTTGACGCTACCTACATTTTTCTCAGATAATTCATAGGGTAAAATTTTGGAAGTTTCGCCAATGGATAAATCTTCTAAATACAAAGCAAGGTAACCAGAAACGGGAGACTGAAACCCAACATAAAATTCTTGATTATTATTGAAAATGTTGGTATTGCAGTTGATGGATAAACAATTACAAGTAAATAATTTAAAACCAACAGCTTGGGTCGTGATTTCTCTAACGATTCCTTGAACCTTTGCAAATATCCACTGGTCCTCTCCAACCGTTTGAATACTTATATTCGGTTTAGAGGTGTCTCGCAGCCATTCACCTTTTACGAATGAATCTGAAAAAAAATTAAATTTTGAATTGGACTCAGACTTTCCTTTAGAAGCATCATTTTGAACATAGGATGTATTGCCATTGATTATGACTCTACCAAATGCTTTTTCTATTGCATTTATTTTAGCCTGTTCAATTACTAGCTCTTTCGCTTGGTTAAAGGTTTGGTCTTTCTCAATTTTAAAGGAATATTCTCCAGAAGCATGAACTTCTTTTTGAGAATATCCCTTTAATGAGATGAAAATGATTGAAAAAAAGATAATCCAATTATTTTGAATTATTCGTTTCAGCATCAATGTAATTTTTTATGGTACCTCTATTGAAATTCTCTGGATTTAAGAATTTTTCGTAACGTTTTCTAACATCATCTGTTTCAAGTTGAAGTTCTGCTTTTGCTTCGTCTAACAATTGTTTTTTAACAAGGTCATAATTATAACCTAATAAAACTTGCACTTCGGTATTACCTGTATCTTTTGCTTTACGTAAAATTTGAAACAAAGGTTGAACCCTTCCTAATTTTTTAGAAACCCGATTTGCTGACACTTCAATTGTTTTGGTGATTGAAACCGCGTCTTTTGCATCTAATTGATTATTGGACACATCAGATTCAATTACAGATTTCATGTTGGTTTCAACCAATCCAACCAATCTATTTTTAGCTAATTCTATTGCTTGCATGGTAGCTGCCATTTCAGTTTGACCTATAGAAGAACCATTGGCAATTATCCATTGTGGAAATCCATCATTATCAACTTCAGTTTGTCTTCTGAAGGCAATATCAAGTTGGTAGGTCATTGGCGGATTCCCAGGGAAAATTTGCCAACCATCTTCTTCGTATCTTTTAGCTTCTTTTTTTACATCTTTGGATACTTTTACAAAGTTGAATTTCTTTTTACTAGCTGCTACTCGTGGATTTACATTTTTAGTTGAATTACAGGCTAATGCAAAAAAAGCCAGTGATAAGATAAGTAATTTGTTTTTCATGATATATTTTATTTGTGAATTGCAATTAAACTAAATACGAAATTTTTATGTGTCATTTCTCTTAAAACTCTTGAATTTGGATTCTTTTGAATCACATTAAAACAGCTTTCACATCCAGTGGATTTGGGGCCAAAATACAATCCAAGTTTAATGAAACCAGTGTTTGATTCCACAAAATCACATGAAAAAGTAAAGGTATCTAAATTCAATTTAATGTTTACAGGATGTAAATTCCCATCAACCATGTAGGCCTCTGATTTCATTCTAAGTTGACTACTTAAATCTTGAAACGATTTACCGATGACTGAAAATCCCCTCAAAAAGCTAGGTGATTTGACTTCTGAATCATTTGTTGTTTCGGCTTTTTCTGGTTTGATTTCTGAGGTGATTTTAGTTTCCGTTAATTCTGTTTTTGCCAAAACTTTTTCTTCAGCTACAACTGATTTTTTTTCTTCCACCTTAGGAGACTCTTTTTTTACAGGCGAAGCTACCATTATTGGAATAAACTCACCATCAAGATTTAAATTATCCAATGCTACCTCTACCTTCTTTTTGGTACCTGGAAATACAAGATCCAAGGATGGAGATATGTTTTGAAGTGGTATTTCAATTGTGTTATTTTCTGCAATCTGCTTCAATTTTAGATTAATTGAAAACCCTTGATAGGTTTCTCCTTCTAGATCATATGATATTTCAATTACGCCTTTTTCTACATTAAAACCTGCAACAATATTTGAAATTGTTTGAGCTGATGATAAAAAAGAGGAAAATAAAAGGAATAGAAGACCAATAAGGACTTTTTGTTTGGACATAACTCAACAATTTAAGTGAATACACATACTTATACACAATAATATTAAATTAATTAAATAAATGCTACTATATTTATGTAATAATATGTGTATATATATTTGTTAATTTCTCAAAATATGAAAAAAATTTTACTAATTGCTTCTATTTTTTCTGCCTCTATTCTTTCATCTTGTACCATAACAAAACCCGTTTCCGCTACTTCAAACACGGTTGGCAGTAAAAAAGGTGAGTCAGAGGGAACTTGTTATTTTGGAGTAATGTGTTTCAATGTTGATGCTTCTATTCAAAAGGCTGCAAAAAATGGAGGAATAACAAAAATTTCTACTGTTGATTTGAAAACATCAAATATGTTGGGAATTGTGGTTACCTATACTTGTATTGTTACAGGCGAGTAAATTTCTGAAATTTTAAGTGTATGCAAAAAAAAGCTCTTTTAATAGGGGTTATATTAATACTTATTAACTTATCCTCTTGTACAATTAGTCTACCAAAGCTGGCAACTGATTATCCAGTTGGACCAAGTGTTGGTCAGTCTACTTGTACTTGTTATTTTGGATTTATTTGTCAAGATGCAGATATTTCTTTGAAAAGTGCTGCAGCAAATGGTAAGATTGTTAAGATATCCACGGTGGATGTTGTTACCAATATGAGTATTTTGGGAATATTTACTCAATATACAACTATAGTAACCGGATATACGAAAGAACAATTGGTTGCCGAGGAAATTCAAAAATTGGAAACAAGCTCTCAGGTTAACACCCAGGAGGGAAATAGGGAACACAAAGAGGTTGCAATTAATCAAAAACCAGAATTGCTATCTACTCAGAAATCTGATGTAGCTCAAATTAAAACACAAGAAACACCATTAACAAATGATAAAACAGATGTAATTGTTGAAAAAAGAGTCGAAGATAAAAAGCTTATTGACCAAGAACCAGTATCCTTAAAAAATGAGCAAGAATCTAACAAGCGAATTTCAGCTGCGGAAAGAATAAGAATAGCTGAAGAACAAATACGATTGGCAGAGGAGCAACAAGCTAAAAAGCAAGAGTTGAATTCTAAAAATAGTTCAAATACTTCTTTTCAACAAAATAAGCCTAAAAATATACCCAAACAAGATATTGTCGGAGATTATTTATCAGAATTACCTCAAATTAGGTTAAAAGGCACTTCATTATCTGATTTATCTAGTAAGTTAAAGGCAATGTCAGAAATTCAAATGAAAAATGGGGATTTATACCCAATAGATGTGGTTATTGATTTAAAACGATTTACCTTTGCATGTAATTTTATTAAAAGAAGCTCTTCATTTATTAAGTTAGGATTGTATTTTGGCCCCAAAAATATAGGTTGTGAGAGTTGCGATAATGTCATTATTAGAAATCCTGGTTCAGAGATTATTTATGACGAAATATCAGGTAATTTGATTGTTCAAGTGATTGCCATTAAAGGAAATTAAATGAATCGAATTTTTAAGGTAGTATTTGCTATTTTTTTGTTTGTCTTTGCTCATAAAGGTTTTGCACAAAATGAAATTAATATCCCCGTCACTGGTGATTGGGAAAGCGCAGGAACTATTTTTCAAGATGAAAATGTTATTGTTGAATTGGAATTTAAGCTTTCAAAGGAAAGTTGCGACACCTCTAGTTTTGGCAATTCAAATCATTTATTTCGTTATCTAATTACAGGTCTAAAAAAACCATTAGGTTTTGATAAATATGTAACATTTAAAATTGTATATCAAGATTGTTATGGTAGATTGATTTGTAAGACCAATAATTTAAATATTGGTGTTAAGAAAAAAAATGACGTTTGGGATGGAGTTCAACCAATCTCAGACCCCAATTCAGATAATTTCTTTAGAGGCAGTAAATTGGTAATTCCTTTTATGGAGGTTAGAACCAGTCTTCAGAAAGATCCATCCAAAGATTCTGAATGTTATAAAAAAACGGTAACAATTCCTGCTGGTGTTCGGTCTAAGAAACAACCTAACCAAGAGCAATTAACAGTGAATAAATCGCAAGAAAATACTCCACAAGTAAATACAGAGTCCTCTCAGTTTAAGGTAAATGGGTTACAGGAAAAACCAAAAGAGCCAGATAAAAAATCATTGGAAAAATTTAATGAAGTGCCCGTTTCAAAGTCTAAAAAAAATGATTTAAGAATTAAAGGGCCACAAGGAAATATTGTAAAAGGTCAGAAAATCAGATTGGAATTATCTGATCCAGGTGATAACGAATGGAATTGGTATGAAGAGTCTTGTAATGGAACTCTTTTAAAAACGGGTTCTTCTTTTTTAGATATAATTGTATTAGAATCAACTACTTTCTATGCCAAGCCAATTGTTAAAATTTCCAATGTAGATATTTGTTTGAATTACCACATTTTTGTTGATTCAACAGCCTCTCTTTCCGTTGCCCCAACAAATATAGTTGTAAATAACAAGGGAATAGTATGTAAGGGTGATACTGCAAAATTATATCCTATAGGTGGTAGCCTTGGAACAGATGCAGCATGGAACTGGTTTGAAAAAGGTAATCCGGTCCCAATTTTCATAGGGGATACGCTTAAAATTGTGCCAGAAAAAAGTGTAAATATCATTTTACAAGCCAAAGGAAAATTTAATGAAACACAGGGTATTGAAACTCCAATTACTGTTTATGATTTTGATTTTCCGAATAGAAAAATGGTTTTTTCACTTGAGCAATCTTTCTGTCCTAATCAACTAGTTAAAATTAAGATGGAAGGTCCCGTTTCACCAATTCCAATGAAGTGGGATTGGGAAAGTCAAGACAATGTAATGTTAAGTCAAGGTACAGAAAGTATCATTTTTAGTTCACCAGCTAATGCAGAAATTTATGCTACTTACAAGGGCTGTGCTGAACCTAAAATTTATTCGAGAACCTATGAGGTAAATACGGGTTCAAGTTTACCTAGTTCCTATAGTTTCAAACAAACGGGAAGTTTATTTAAAATAGATTTGAAAGGAGGAGATTTAAAATACGGATCATCTTGGGTCTTATATGATGAATCAAATAAAAGACTGAAGGCTTTCTCTACAAAGGATTTTACAACAGATGTTGTCAGTAAAAAATATATGATCAGAGCAGAAGGAAATTGTGATACGACTAACTTTCTGAAATTAGAAATTTCAGAAAAAAACAAGGAATCCAATCGTTTTTATATAAATGCTGGTATTTCGGTTTATCCTGGAAGTCCCAAAATTAGTGAGAAAACATTAACTGGAACGATAGGTGTTTTAAACACAAAAGGTGGTTGGTTTTTGATGATCAAAAAAGATATAAAGGAGGATGCTAGTCAATATACTACATCCAATACGTCCTTGTTAGATTTTAATAATTCTTCTAATTATTATTTGTTTAATCAAGAAGTGCTTACTAATCGATTGAGTGTAATTTTTGGATTACATAGTAGAATTGCGCAAGGGCTTTATTGGAATATTGGGGCAGGATATGGTAAAAGAGATTTAATATGGGGAGTAAATGTGAAGTCTGCAAATGATGGAACTTTTGTCAATAAAGCATATGCAAAAAATACAACATCCTCGCAAAGTGGTGCTGAAGTTTTAACTGGATTATTGGTGAATGCCGGACCAATTAATTTTAGGGTAGATGCCTCCTTAACGGCAGGTGGTTTTTCAAGCGAAAAGATATATTCTGAGTTTACAGTAGGGGCTGGTTTTACCTTTTAGAAGATGAAAAAAAATACTTTAATTCTTTTATTTACTTTATTTGTTATTGCTTGTTCAAGTGATGTTGAAATTCCTTTCAACAAAGGAAATCGGAATGAAATAGTCACAGGAACAGGTATTAGTTCAACTCCTTCCTCCGCAAATTTAAATTTTTCCATTATTGACAATGGTGGCGCAAGTATTTCAGAAACGGGGATTATGTATAGTTATAGCTCTAATTTGGTTAATCCTGAAATGATTCCGCTTTCAAATAAGTATCCTGGAAATTATTCCATTGGTCTACAAGATTTATTACCAAATAGGACCTATTTCTGGAGGCCATATGCTAAAACGAATCTTGGATTTAATTATGGTAGAACTAGTAGTTTTACGACAAGTGCTTTAAATACTACTTACACCAATGGAATGGTTGCTTATTACCCATTCAATGGTGATTATTTAGATTATGGCCCATATGGTAATCATTTGAGTTTATACGGCTCAAATTCATATGGACCTGGCAAGTTTGGAGGAATTAAATCTGCTGCTTCATTGGTTCCCAATGCGGGATTTTATAAAATAGCTAGTTCTAATTTCCCAACGGGTTCAATGTCTGTTATGTTTTGGTTTAAGGCCAATACGGCCGTTTCAACTTTGGCCTCCGTTGGATCTGGAGCGAATGGTAGTGCAAATAGCTCAGCTACCATTCGATTATTATCCCCAACTCGAATTGGAGTTTATCATTGGAATGCAGATTATTTTTTGGATTTTCCTTGGTATAATTTTACGGATGGAAGTTGGTATTTTATGGCATGTGTATACGATAGTATAACAAAAAAATTTACAATGTATATTGGCAAAAAATCAACAACAGCTAATTCATTAAGTGGGTATTCAACTGGTAATTATACACTCAATAATCAATTGAATTGGTCAATTAAAAATATTTCAGTTGGATGTTTGATTGATGTTAGGAATAATAATCCATCAGAATTTTTTAATGGTCAAATAGACGATTTTAGATTGTTTAATCGTGCGATTACAAGCGATGATGTTAATTATTTTATTAACCAATAATTGTTATTTCCGTGAAATTTAAACAAATATTAATCGTTCTTTCAATTTTATTTAATGCTTATTTTCTAATTGAATTGGTATTGTTTAGTTCGCAGGATTCGCAACTCGAAATAAATCCAGTAACTACAAGCCAAGGTGATGTTTATGAAATAGAGCCTTCCGTATATTTTACTGAAAAATATTTTGATAAGGTAGATTTAAAAAAAATTGAGAAAGATCAATTGATTGATACCCCCTTGAAAATAAACCAAATTGTTAATTATGCTTATAA
>JBEBDG010000077.1:0-9846 GCA_041157165.1 Bacteroidota bacterium | reverse complement strand
CCCTACAAATTGGCAATGAAGTTTCGTATAACGAGCTCGCCCAATTGTTACAAATCGACAAAATAACGGTGATGAAATACATCGATTTGCTGGAGCAGTCGTTCATCATTTTCACTTTGCCAAGTTTCAGTCGGAACCTGCGAAACGAAATCAAGAACAACCGCAAAATCTATTTTTACGACAATGGCATCCGGAACGCGATCATCAAAAACTTCAATGGATTGGATGCACGGAACGACAAAGGGGCTTTGTGGGAGAACTTTTTGATCTCCGAGCGACGGAAGCAAAACGCGTATACCCAAAACGATTGTAGAACCTATTTTTGGCGCACACAAATTCAGCAAGAGATAGACTATTTAGAGGAGTCGAACGGAGAGATTCGCGCTTTCGAATTCAAGTGGAACAATACAAAAACGTTCCGATACCCCGCTGCTTTTGCCAAAACCTACGATGCTGTTCCAACGCTGATCGATAAGAACAATTTCCGGGAATTTATCTAGACTGTTTGAACCATGTTTGAACCGGCCAAAAAAAAAAAAAGGACAGAAGAGCAGATATTTTTAGAACTCTTTTTAATCTCGAACCGATCGGAAATTGAATTACATTATTTGATAAATTACCAAGTATTGAAAATAACCATTCAACATCTCGAAAATATAAGACAACAAGATAATTCTTCAAACCAAATCACATCTCTTCACTGGGGCGGCACAATTGAAACAGAAATTGTTCAATTAATTTATGCTTTGATTGAAATTGGATACATCCAAGACAAAGACAACATTGGGAAATATTCTATAGTAGAGCGATTTACAAAATTTTTAAATTTCAATTTGAGTAAGAATTGGAAAGACAACTTGTCTTCAAGTGTTAATGATAGAAACAACGACTATACTCCAGAAATCTTTAGAAAACTCGTCATCGGCTGGAATCAATATCGAGATGACAGACTTCAAAAAAATCAGTCAAAACGCGACAAAAAAACCTACTAATTCAACATTATTAAATACTCATTTATTCTATTGTCTTCGACACAAATCGCTATAAATAGAATTTTCTCTTTCAACATTAACCAATAGTACATAATTTGTCAATTATACAAAAACGTCATACATCAATCGAAAAAATGCATCCTCATTTTTTCATATCTCTGAAATAAATAAACACCATACGCCCCGCATCCAAACCTTCAAAATTTGTCAGTAACTCAAGTCCTTGAGAAAAACCTATGGAATTCTGCTTTATTGATTCCATCGACTCCGTAACGGAGTATTGCTTTCCAGAAGAATCTCTGGTATCTGTTGTTTTTATTACCAAATCCATTGAAATTGTAGAACCATTTAAAAATGTATTCACTTGAGATTGTGATTTTACCTGAGATACACGTGTCATAATCGACTCATTTGCGTATTTAGCTTTTTCGAGACTCACCACTGATATTAGATAATGGTGATCGTAATCATCAACTATTTTCACCCCTTCAAAAGGAGTTGAATTATACATTCGTTTTACAAAATTTACAAATGCAATTCTATCCTGATTAAATGATTGCGCATTCACAGACAAATGAATCGCAAAAAACAAAAAACAACTTACTATTTTCTTCATATTTTCTTTTTCCAGAAAGAGTTCTTAAGTGACAATTCTTTTTTAATCTCCTTTTCAATTTCTATTGGATTCGCTGTAGGCCAATCGACAACAAACCAATAAATCCTAATTCCATTATGATATATATTTTCTACATACCATGGCCAAAGTTTGGACCTTGACACAAATTTTTTATTGCTGAATGGATAATCAATTGGTCTTATCGCAGCAGCAACTAATCTCGCAGGTAATTGATGAAAATTCAATCTAGGAACACCACCATTATCGGTAACTCCAGCTTTACCATAATACAACAATTCGTCATCCTCATTATTTTGATCAATGGAATACACCAGATATACACCCGGCTTATAGGGTATTTGCGATTCAATCAACAAGCTCGCATAATCACAATTGGGCTTAAGAATAATTGGTGAACCTGAATGTAAGTCTCTGAGTATATTAAAGTCTCCTATTTTCATACAAATTGCATCTAAATAGAGTTGTATTATTTGGGTTGATCAACTTTATATTTACTCACCTTAGCTATATCTGAAGTACTAACAATATTGTCGACTGAAAAGCTAAATACAACGTTCTTATCATCTCCAACCATTGATAACTGTAAGGGGAAATGACTTACTTTTTCGTAACCTTGTCCACTAACATACAAAGTTTGAAGCTTTTGAATATCGGCATGATAAAGTACAAAATTCCCAAAAACTAAATCAAAATAGGATTTGGAATAATTTCTTCCTTCTGTACCATTTACACCTGGATCATTGTTAATTAAACTATCAGAAAACAAACCAAACTGAAAACCGCCGTCTGTCCTGCGCTGCTCTATCATTCTTGTTTCCCAAGTTTTGTTTTTAAGAATTTGCGGTCTCACATTCCAAAATCTATAATTTGGCCACCTTTCTAAATTTAGATTATTCAAACCTTCAATTTGTCTACCTCCGTTATTAGCCAAATTTATATCTCCACTCGTACCAGTAAAAAATGCATATTTATATGGTGAAAAAACACTAATTGGAAAACAAGATATCTCCCGCAAGTTTTGGTAGTTGTCTGCTCGCGTGTCTCTGGTATACCCTTGATTCTCTAATTTTAAATTAAATTTAGAAATCCCATTATCTATTTCAACATTGCGAATTTTTTGGTGAAGATTGACTACAAAATCCATCATCATCTCAAAAGACTCCTTTTTTCTAAATACAATTTTATTATAGGTTCCAGTTCGGTTCACCGTCCCCAAATAAGGCTCAAAAGTACTGTGATCCCCCCACGCGTCCTGAAGACTTAAAAATTTTGACTGTGCTCCTAATGCGTCTTTAATATCATTCGACAAATAGACTAATCTTTTATCTGCATTAACAACCCTTTCAAATAAATAGTAATCAAATTGATACTGCTTTTTTTGAATAGTCTTCAAATAGTCCAGCTTATCAAACTGATGTTTAAATAAAATAGTTGGTGTGGAATGTGTTAAATTTCGGTTGTCAAACAATCCTAAAACATAAATTGGCAAATTTAATTTGATATATTTATCAATTTCACTATCTATCATGCCTATTTGATTCAGCGTACCGTAAAAAAACTTAATAAAATTTTCCCAGTTCTCATTTTTTATAATATTTATTCTCAACGGAACAGACCATTTTCCTCCTACATTCGTAGGTTCTCCATTAACAATATTATAGTTAAAACTCTTATTTATCAGTGTATTGCTAATTTCTAACAAATCTTTTATTGATTGTTTTTCAGCATTTTCATTTAATTCATTCAATTTTATATTGGCAGCAAAAAGTCCACCCTGAAGTTCGGTCTCACCTCCTGAATTCTTAACGAATGAACCCAATTTATTTACTGAAACAGCCACATCCAGTGTTAGAGTATATTGATCATCTAATACTAATTTCTCAATTACCTTATACCCAATTATAGAACCATTGTTAATCATAGTGGTTTGATCATTGGTCATTTGGTCATTAATAATAGTTGTGTTCGAACTAATAAATACACCTGCCGTTTGAGTCAATGCAGATCTTAATCCTTCGGTTATTGCCGCAGTTTCTGAATTTCCTTTGCAGATTACTTTTACATTTACTGCATCTGTTACGTCATTTGTCTGGGCCAATATTTTTGGCACAAGTACCAGAATTAAAATCGCGAATATTATTTTCCTCATCTTTATTTTTATTATTTAAATATATTTACATCTATCTAATCATTTCCAATTGATATTATTATAGGTTATTGTTTTTGGCTGATTGCGCGCTTGCTCCAAGGCAACTTCACGATAAGCGCCGACTCTCAATTTATCCAATTCAAAATTTCGAGCAGATTGTTTGTCCTGAGCATTGGCCTCGCGAATAGACTGATTCTCGCGATATATATCATCTCGTTTACTCTTTTCCTCAGCAACTCTAAATTGTTCTTTTTGCGCTGCAATTTTATCTGCATACTGCTTCATCTTAAAGTCCCAACGGGCCTTTTCGTCAGCTTTCAGTTTTGAGTCAATTAATTTTATAAAAGTTGTCACATTTTCTTGACATGAAGACATTGCATTTATCGAACTCAGAATGTCTCCTGCTTTTTCTGCTCCCTCCGGATTTTGTGACGCAGCCCATACCACCTTTGCTTCATTTAATTTTATTTTACAATCAAAATCTATTTTCTTTTGATAAATCGAATTAAGAGAATCTAAACATTTAAAGTAACATTCTTGACACACCTCTGGAACTAAAGAAAGTTGGAGTATTGCTTCGTCAAATTTTTGTTGTGCAACCAATGTTTGAGCTCCTTTAATCATAAAATCACAATTGGAACTGTAATAATTAATGATTTTGTTCTTGCCATCCTCCAAAAACGATAGGATTTCATTATTTTTAGGATTAATTGTTTTAAAGGCTTCAATAAAAGCTTTGTTTTCATTCGTACCAACCCCCTTTAGAGATAGAGTAGTATTTGAAAAGATTGTATTTGTTAATGCATCTCCGATATAAAATGTAACATCCAAATTCTGTGCAATTAATTGAGGTGGCCCTGCGATAATATCCTTGGTACCGACCACAACATTTGCAGTTATTACAAATCTTGCATTCACTTGACTCCCACCAAGTCCATTGTTACTAACCATTTGACTTAGTTTATTACTAAGTAAATTCTTGGCTTCTGTAGGAATTGAAATTTTTTCGGACAAATAGGTATTAAGTACAATGCGACCAAAATCATCCAATTTCACTTGGGCCGAAAGTCTCAAAATGAGAGTAAAATATAAAAAAACTAAAACAAACTTTTTCATAATTCTTCTATTTCTCACCTAACACTAGAATCGCTTCCCCTAGTCCTCGAGTCATTAGTTTTACCTCAAAATTAAAGGGTGCAGCCTTTAAATATTTCTGCAATCCTTTTGCAAATTGACGAGCATCAATCGCATTGTTATTCGCATCAAACAGAGGGATTCGGACCTGATTGAATCTTAATACATTCTCACTTGCATCAGCCATTGTAAAAACTCCATTAAGAGTGTTCTTTTGGAGCCACTCATTAATGTAATCAGTAATTTCTTTGCCTTCAACTTCGGTTTCCATGTCTTTATCCCAGCTATTCCACTTTTTCACAGTTAGCAGTATTTCTCTGCCATTATTAAACATATCATCAAAATGAGATTGTAGTTGGGCAGCAAATGGATTAATGTTTGCCAAAATTGCATTTTGAAGTAAAATCGGAACAATATCTGTATTATTCGGCATGCCATTTCCTGTCGAAGATGCAATTAATTTACTGGTGTAGGAATCAAATGCCTCTAAAACAAAGGAAACAACTTTACCCTTTTCGCTATTAGTTACTGACCACCAAATTTGGATTAGTATATCTGCTTTGGCTTTATTCTTTAGTTTGTCTAAAGTACTTTCCGAAAGGCCTGAACCACTTGCGACACTAGAAGTCATGTTATCCTCTGCCTCTCTTGCCTCAATCGCCTTTAATTCCTGTTCAGCGTTTTTGAGGGGAAATCCCCGGTCTATCATCAAAGAACCTATTTTACTAATTACTTGACCCAACTCAACGTCCTCTTGAAAGGCCTGCTTGTAATTCGGCACTTTTTGTTTTGTTCCTTGATTATCAAATACTGTCATAAAAAATCTCTGTTCGCACCAATTGTCACTTGGCAGAATCATGATTGTAGGCTTTTTGGCTTGCCCCATAAGATTTTGGGCTATGGAGACTAAAATAAAAATCAGGGTGTTATAAATATACTTTTTCATATTTGATTTCGCTCGAAAATTACTTTGTTTATTTGAAGGCTAATTTATTAATGGAATTCCAAAAAAACAATTCCGTACACGTTTAAATTTATTTTACTCGGTCATCTATCAAAAAACCCTTACCAATCTTAAATATCCATAATCTCTACCAGGAGACTGAATTCCATACCAATAGGGAGATTTTGCAAGTACGAAACGATCATCGTCTGTGTTACTAAAAATATGTAAATTATCTTGCTTCAATATATTAACATTGCGAATTTTCATTTGTTCTCTGGTAAAAGACCTGTTATAATACTGTATATAAAAACTACCCGAATCAAGTAAATACCCAAATCCATAGTTACCACCAGCTATAGTATTAACATTAAAAACAGAAATTTCAAATGGCACCAGTTTTTCAAAGATCTTTTTAAATTCTCCAAAATTCGGAATCCTCCAATCATTGAATGCATTCAAACTGTAACCTTTCAAAATAGAATCTAAATATTCATTATTAATTCTGTAGAATGAATCAAGAAGTCGACCTTCTTCCATCTCATCCACAGGAAGATCAAAAAAACTATTAATATCCATTATTGACGCTATTAATCCATGTCCAGAGTCTTCATAAACAACATATCCTCCATGTTTAAATTCTGAACGCACTCCATTTCCAGATATTTTATACTTCTCTAATTTCTCAATCTCATCGATACTCTTCACGTCTTCAAAATTATATTTCACAACAACATCGCCTACGTTGTATATGTTTATCGAATAATTAATTTTATACTCTTTTTCCAAATCTGTGTAACCAGTAAACTCTTTAAAACCGCTCCACCCAGAACGTTCTAAACGATATTTTTTCTGTTTTTGATAATCACGAAAATACCCGCTATTATCCATGGCCGAAAAAAATTCTTTCTCTGAATTCCTGATCATTTTGGTATTGAGGACATCAAAACTTCCAAAACCATCGTTAATTACAAAATTACTTGTATAAAAATTCCAATTATTTAAAAAAGATAATAGCGCTTGCATAGATTTTGCTCTTCGTAAATAATAAGTCAAAATCTCTTTGTTATTTGATTCTGGAGATTTTATTGAAAACTCAACTGAAAAAATGTTTTTTCCCAACTCTTTGTATGTATACATTTCTGTTTCACTCAATGAAATTGCTGCCATTGTTTTTTTAAAATAATCCATACATGTATTATAATTGTCGTTCGCAATTACAGAGACCTCTACAGGAATACTCCAATTTTTACTTTCTGCATCCAAACTCGTAGGTTCCCGATTTATCAATTGAAAATCAAAAGATGTCTGCATTGGTTCATGCAACACACCAACCATTTCGCAGATAGCATCCGTCTCTCCTTGTTCATTCAATAATTGTTGTTTAATGTTTATTGAAAACAGACTACCTTTCACCGTAACTTCAACACCTTTAGACTGAACAAAACTGGTGAGCTTATCTACCGACACAACTGCTTTCAGAGTTACAGCCCAGGTTTCATTGGGCAGTTTCATTTCACTCAGTGTTTCATATGATTGAATATTTCCTGCACTTACGGAAGTGATTTGATCAGCAACAATTTCATCATTTAATATTTCAGTTTTCGCAGAAATAAAGGCCCCAAAAGCCTGCTCAACAGCCGTCCTAAGCGCGCTTTGCCTTGCTTTATCCAAACTTAATCCTTGACCACTAACAGTGAGGATTACATTTTTGTCTCCGGATTGAGAATACCCAAATGTAAAAAACATCGTCAATAGTAAAATTGCAAGATTCCTTTTTCTATTAAAATCCATGATTCAATGATTTTATAATATTCCGACTTTCTAAGTATTTACGAAGTTCGTCTTTTGATATTGATATTTGATAAACTTTGCAATTATTAACAATTGTGTTTTGACCAGATTTAGAAATCTCTCCGCTCACCACGAATCTACTCCAATCTCCATTTTTGGAAAAAAAACTATTCTCTATTTTCTGAAATTCTATCCGCTCTTCAATTTGATTTAATAGAGGCGGTTGGGTTAAACACTCTCTATTTTCCGAAAGACCAGAGTACAACACAGCATAAATGCAATCTCTTTTCGCATTAACAAGCTTATAAGTTGCCCCCTTTTTTGTATCCCATATTTTCAACACGACATATCCACTCAAATTCGTTGAAACACATTCCAATTGACAATTTTTAATTGGACATTTAAACGACGTCGACAAAGCAAAAAATGCTATGAAAAAACAATTTATGATTTTATTATTTTTCATCATTTGTATTTGCAATATATCAAGAAAAAATCAAAATTCAATTCTAACTATCTTAAAATATCACATCCTAGTATTATCCTAGTCGGAGTTAAGATTATTTCAACTAAGAAACCTTTGCACTACAAAAAATAAACTCATGACCAATCTAGTTGTAATCTCAAAAAGCGAACTTGTGGAAATCATAACAGAGACTCTGCAGTCACATTCTAAACAATCAGAAAAACTTCCGCCTCAACAAGAATTCTTGTCAATTCAAGAAGCATCCAAATTCCTAAAAATGGCAACTCCAACAATTTATTAGGATTTATTGTCATTCCGGATAGTTCTATTAGGGAAATCAACGACTCAATCTCCACGTTTGCTTTTAATATTGAAATTTTCAACCATGAATTTGCAAAGGGCTTGTGGCAAGAATTCTCTAACAACAACTGCCTAGATCTAGATCCCCAAGATGATTATGGAAATGTAAATTTATTAATAGGAGCGCATCAAATTGGGGCATTTGAATTAAGCCATTGTAAACTGGAATTGGATTTATTCGAAAATAATCCACTGATGATAAACAAAAAAGGCAGTAAAAAAACATCTCATGAAGAACTTTATATAAATAAATTAATCTCAGAAAGATACCAGTGGCGATACGAATATACTCTGAACCTCAATGGGCGTGCGAGCCATTACATGGGTACGCATTTTAGAGAATTAATTGAACATAATCCCCTAACATATTTTTACAGTCCGTATTCTTATTATATCAACGACGTAGTTTTTTTCAAATACGACTTAAACCATAGATGAGTACATTTTACAATCAATAAACCAATAAACACAACCTCGTTATTGTAAACATCTTACCTACCTAAAATCTAGTATGATCTTAATTTAATATTGAAAAAATACATCTTTGTTATTTAGTAGATGTTTCAAAAAACGCTAATGCCTCGATACTTTTGCACGATCTGAAAAACTAATATCAATTAAAATCTTCTAATTGCGCGTATTCTCAATGCGTCTCCTGATTTACTGAAATAAAGGATCTGACCATTCAACATATTTACCGTGTAAGCAGCTGATGATCCACCATCTAACTCAGTGCTCGTCCAGTACCTTTCCGCAGAAACGGGTATCGTTCCAATATCACCATCATTTTCCAAAATATGATTGACAATATTTTGATTTTGGAACAATTTGAAAATTTCGATGAAAATACGATCTATAATTTTGAGAACATGAACAACAGCGCCCCCATGGAACTGTGAACAATTATACCTTATCTGAGGACGAAAGAAACCTGTTTCACAACCAAATTACCGCTCTGTCCAACCTTGTCGACAAACAAACTAAGCTTATTGAGATTCTGTTAAAGCGGACAAATATGTAAACCATATGTAAACCGTTAAAAAAAATCAAGGCCTCAGATTTCTCTGAAGCCTTGATTTTACTGGGTCGGGATGGCGAGATTATTTTCAATGATCTCTGGGGGGGAGGCCTCAACCAAAAGCCTCAGCCGCGGTGCGGCTGCAGGCCTTTTTATGGGCGCTACGCTCAAGCTGCGCTTGGCTTACGCCCATAAAAAAAGCCTTACGAAATCGTAAGGCTTTTGATTGGTCGGGATGGCGAGATTCGAACTCACGACCCCTTGCACCCCATGCAAGTGCGCTACCGGGCTGCGCTACATCCCGATTTGGTTGTTTGATTTGGCCGAAGCCTAATCTCCCGGTGGTAAAGCAC
>JBEBDG010000076.1:0-9915 GCA_041157165.1 Bacteroidota bacterium | reverse complement strand
TCGTGTTATCGGGTTGTTTTATATTTAATAATTCATTGAATCCTTCTAAACGATAGGCAGTTAAATCAATATATAATTTGTGCTTGAAAAGACTCGTCCAACCTCCAATTTCATAATTATTAAAAGTAGCTGGATTGATGCTTAGATAAAATTTTTCCCCAGTTGTAACGACCTGCGAAGCAGGGCGCGCTCTGAATACGGCCGAAAGGGCAGGTGGTGAAAAGCCTTTTGAATAATTACCATACACCCCAATATTTTGAGCAATTTCATAGGTGATGCCTAATTTGGGTGAGAATTTTTCATAACTTTTGGTTCCACTACTGTTATCTATAAAATTGGTGTAATCAAAGGACATTTGATCGAAACGACCCCCTATTGAAAAACGAAGTTTTTCTAATGGATTCATATCCCATTGTGCATAAACTGCCTTATTCCAGATAATAGCTGAATAATTGCTCAAAAAGGAATTGGGTAAATATTCTTTAATGGTATATTTTTCGACGGATTTTTTATCGGGTCTTAAACTAGCGGTTAAATTTACCTTATAGGCCCAATAATCATTTGGGGAACGGTCTAGTAAAATACCTGTTAAAATTTTAGAGTGCAAAAAATCTACTTGTGTCTTATGCTGTGCCATGAGTCCGAAACTTTTAAAGCTATTTAAGTTCACTTGGCCTGTAGCAGTTGTGTTTGGACTCGTCCATGAAATCGAATAGGCAGGATTTTGTCCTAAGGCATTATCACGATAATACAACGTAACATCCGTTGCATTTTTTGCATTCCATTGGTGTTCTAAAGTAAGTCGTGACCGAGAAGAAAATGAGCTTCGATAAGTGAAATCTGCCGGACTTTGGTAGGTTCTAGAATAAAATCCAGTTGAATCTATATTGCCACCTGTTTGGGAATAATAATCATTGTAAGCAAATGATCCCCATAAATTTGTTTTTTTGCTCAAATTGTAATCTAATCTTACGTTGATCGAAGTTTTGTCGAAATCTGAATTCGAAGCCCAACTGTTTCTTTGTCGGGAGATGTAACCACCTGTCATGATAGACCACTTAGGACTCAAAATTGTCCCAGCTGTAAATTGGGTACGTTGGTATCCCCATTGGTCCATTTGATAACCCACTTGAAAAGTTGGGATACCAGAGGCTCTTTTGGTAATTAAATTGATTGCACCACCCACGGCTTCTGGTCCATACAAAGAGGAGGCAGGACCTTTGATGACTTCAATGGAGTTAAGTCCTTGAATATTAGTTTCAATTAAAGCATTGTGATTAAATACACCCAAAGGGCGAAGGGGCAAACCATCTTCTAAATACAAGAAATAGGCAGAGGTACCAAAAGGTTGACGAATCCCCATGCCATGTTGTTCATTGTTATAATTGAGCATGACCACCCCTGGCACTTTATTAATGAGCTCAGTTAATAAAAGAGCTTTGGTGTCTTGAATTAATTGCGCATTGATTTTGTGAATAGCCACAGGTGTTTCAACCCGACTACTTACCTGTTTAGATGCGGTAACAACCACTTGGTCTAACTGTTTATTTTCTTCATCAAGTTCAATGATGGATAGAGAAACGTTATTGGGGAAGGCTTTACTCTGAAACCCCATGGCTATTATTTGCCATTCTTGTTGCTTAGGTATGCTATTTGCTTGTAACCTTCCATTGGCATCTGAAATGCCTATAATTTTGTCTTTAACGCGTATTTGTGCACCTGCAATCGGTTCTTTAGTCACCGAATGGATGATTTGAAGGTAGGAGTTTTGAGCTTGTGCACTTAGAAGCACAAAGAACAAAAGTCCCGTGTATAAGGATTTCATAAAACTAATTTTTAAGTGAAAAATGATTCAAAAAAAATTAGCTTATGGCAGGGGGCTGTAAAATGGTTTGATTAAAAAATTTTGAATACAAATTATTGTATTCAAAAGAGTGAACGATAGGTTCTTTAATTCGATTTTTGAATTGAAAAATGGTAATGTCTTCAAAAACCATCACAATTTCTGGAAGTTTTTCCAGCTTTTCTGAATTGGATTTTGTTTCTTTTTCTTCTTGTTTTTTTAATTGTTTGGCCAAATAACAGTGCCCATTACAATTTAATTTCGGTTTATCTTTATTAACACAAAAATTTTGCGCAATAAAATCTCGATTTACTTGGTAGTACATAACCATACTCCATTGATTCAGCAAAGAACTTTGCATCACAAGCAGGAGTAAGATGGCAATGTATTTTTTCATTTTACAAAAATAGGGATTAATTATAAATTATGAGTTATGAATTATGTGTTATGAATTGTTAATTATAAATTGTTAATTGTATATTTTTTAACCTTTAACTCATAATTCATAATTCACCAATGGCCCTCCTAATTACCCTAATTGCAATTATCTCCCTTGTGTTGTTAATTTCCTTTTTCAGGGTTCATGTTTTCCTTGCCTTTTTAATGGTTTCCATAGGAGCTGGTTTGGCTTTAGGAATTCCTTTGCCCTCGATCGTAAGTAGTATGCAAAAGGGTTTAGGAGACACCTTGGGCTCTATCGTTTACATCATAGCTTTGGGGGCCATGCTTGGTAAATTGGTAGCCAATAGTGGTGCAGTTGATCAAATTTCTCAAACTTTGCTGAATCTTTTTGGACAAAAAAACATGCGATGGGCCTTCCTTTTTATTGGATTTTTGGTTGGTTTGCCTCTTTTTTATTCTGTTGCCTTTATTTTATTAGCTCCAATCGCGATAACAGTTGCTACCCGGTATCAAATACCTGCCATTTACATTGGTTTTCCATTAATTACTTCCTTGTCGGTAACGCAAGGGTTTTTGCCTCCACATCCTGCTCCTCTTTTATTGGTTCAACAATTGCATGCCGATATGGGTAAAACCTTATTTTGGGGAATCATCATTTCCATTCCAGCTATTTTGTTGGGGGGTATGTTATTTGGTAAAACAGTAAAAAATATCGTTCGTTTACCCAATCCGGCATTCATAGCAAAGGAAATGAAAGCAGAAGAATTACCATCTAAATTCATAAGCTTTTTGTCAGTTCTTTTGCCCGTCATTTTAATTGCATTAAGTTCTCTAATAGAATTTTTCTTTCCAATTCATCAACCTACTAATCAATGGAATCAGTGGTTTACTTTTATAGGTAACCCAGTGGTTAGTATGTTTATTTCTGTCATTTTTGGAATATATTTTTTAGCTATTCGGCGTGGATCGGGCATTGAATCCATCACTTCACAAATGACCGATTCGATCAAAGAAGTTGCTATGCTTTTTTTGATTTTTGGTGGGGCAGGTGCATTGAAGCAGATTTTAGTGGAAGGGGGAGTCAGTACTTTAATAGCCGACCTAATGGCACAATCCTCCTTACATCCATTTATATTGGGCTGGTTGATGGCTGCTATTATTCGGGTTGCCGTTGGATCTTCGACAGTCGCAGGAATCACTACTGCTGGATTTTTCGTTCCAGTCGTGGAAAGTACAGGCGTAGATCCTAATTTAATGGTACTAAGTATAGGCTCAGGTTCAATGATGTTCGCTCATGTCAACGATACTGGATTCTGGCTGTTTAAAGAATATTTTCAATTGTCCATAAAAGAAATAATTAGGTCCTACTCAATTATGGAAACCTTAATTTCGATCTCAGGCTTATTGGGAGTTTTATGTTTAAACTATTTTCTTTTTTAATCCATGAAAACACTCGTTTGTACTCGCCCAGGACAATTTGATTACACCCAATCCGATTACCCTTCACAAAAATCTGGACATAGTATTTTGCAAATCAAACGAATTGGGATTTGCGGAACAGATTTGCATGCATTTGAAGGGACTCAACCTTATTTTACCTATCCACGTATTTTAGGACATGAATTGGCCGCAGAAATAGTTCAAACTGATTCACATGAGTTACAAATTGGAGAACTTGTAACGGTCATTCCTTATTTGCATTGTGGTCAATGTATAGCTTGTCAGCAAGGAAAAACCAATTGCTGTTCATCCCTTCAGGTCCTTGGAGTGCATATAGATGGAGGTATGCGAGCCTATATTTCTGTTCCAAATGAATATGTAGTAAAGGGAAAAGGTCTAAGTTTAGACGAATTGGCCTTGGTAGAACCTTTGGCTATTGGGGCGCATGGTGTTCGACGAGCTCAAATTCAAGAAAATGAATTTGTTTTAGTGATTGGCGCTGGCCCTATTGGTTTAGGTGTGATTGAATTTGCAAAAATTGCAGGTGGACAAGTTATTGTGATGGATGTAAATGAACATCGTTTGCAATTTTGTCAACAAAATTTAGGAATTAAACATACCATTAATCCGATTAAGGAAGATGTTTTAGAGCGATTGGGAAAAGTGACAGATAAACAAATGCCTACCGTAGTAATTGATGCAACGGGCAATTTAAAGGCCATCAATAATGCTTTTCAATACCTTGCGCACTCGGGTAGATACGTTTTGGTTGGCTTACAAAAAGAACCTATTATAGTGTCACATCCGGAATTCCATAAACGAGAAGCTACATTAATGAGTAGTAGAAATGCTACGATTTCAGATTTCGAATGGGTGATGGATTGTTTACTACAAAAAAAAATTAATCCAGCTACTTTTATTACCCATCGTTTACCTTTTGATCAAATTGCTGCTCGATTCCATTCATTACTTGTACCAGCTAATGGGGTTATAAAAGCATTGGTGGAAATGAGTTGAGGAGATAAGTGAAAATTGCCAATTACTTGTCCTTTAAAAAATAAAACACTGGCAAACCGCTTATGATAAGTCCAAGTCCTATGAGTGCTTCTTTAGGCTGATTAAAAATAGTCATAATGAAAAGTGCGCTGCAAAAAAATACAAAGAGGATCGGGACAAAAGGATAGCCCCATACTCGGTATGTTCTGGGTAAATTGGGTGCTTGTTTGCGCAAAATCAAAACTCCTAAAGCCGAGCTTCCATAAAATAAAAAAGATGCAAATACCAACATGTCGGTTAGTTGATCAAAACTGCCTGTAAATATCAAAGCGATTGCCCAAATTGCTTGTAAGCCCAGTGCTTTGTCTGGTGTATTGTGTTTGACATGTACAGAATTGGTAAATTTGAAGAAAAGGCCATCGCGCGACATGGCATAGATGATTCGAGCCGACATCAAAATGGTGCTATTCGTTGCATTGAGTGTTGTTGTCAAGATTAAGACAGCCACCAATAACATTCCCAAATCGCCTCCTTGTACTTTTGCTACTTCCACAGCTGCAATTTGATTGGGCTGTTGGTTTAGTTGTATAAAAAAATCAATTGGTAAGACATATACAAAAACTAAATTGAGTAATACATAGGAACAAATAACAATTATTGTTCCTAGAGCTAATGAAATTGGGAGGTTTTTTCGCGGATTTTCAACTTCTTCACCAATAAAACCAATGTTATTCCAACCTTCATAGCCCCAAAATGCTCCCAAACTTGCCAAGGTAAATGCTTTTAGGAATTCCCAACCTTCAAGTGTTTTTTTGGATTCAAAATGACGGATATCTCCCTCTTTAGAAAATAATCCCCAAATGATTAAAAAACCAATACCCAAGAGCATTGCGTAGGTAAGGAAACGACTGAATTTCTCAGCCGAACCAACTCCTCGATAATTTAAATAACTTAAAATCCCAATTAATCCAGACGCTACTAATTTTATGCTTAAATCATTTCCCCAATCAGGTAATGGGATAAGGCTATTGAACGATTGAGCAAATACATACGCCAAGGCGGAAATAGCGGCTGTTTTGATTACTGCAAAACTTGACCAACCATATAAAAAGGCAAAAAACCTGCCATATATTTTTTGAAAATAATGGTATTCACCTCCTGAATTAGGAAATAAACTCACCAATTCGGCAGTTGATAGCGCACCTGCTAAGCTGATAAGTCCGGCAAAAATCCAACAAGTAATTACCCAAAGAGGCGATCCTAATGCCTCTGCCATAGGGGCAATTTTTTTGAATACACCTGAACCAATAATCACACTTACCACCAAAAAGGTGGCCGAATGCAAATTAATTTTAGGTTTTAATTGATTCATGAGATTTTATTTACGCCAAAACCTGGTAATTCATTGATTGTTAAATACCCATTTTCCAATTTAAACCCACCGCTTACCAAGTCCTCTGCCAAATCAAAACTACCGTCTAAGTCTAAATACTTGGAATTCGACATGCAATAAGCAGCATGCAAGGCCGCTGTAATACTTAATTTGCTTTCATCATTACATCCCCAAAACAAATCAATATTGGATTTTTTGGCAATTTGAGCTATTTCCAAGGCCCCTTGTATTCCTCCTGATTTCATTAATTTGATATTGAAAATCTGAAAAGGTTTAGGCTCTTGCGCAAATTGTTGGGCTGCATGGGTGTCGGTAATCGACTCATCAGCCATCAAGGGATGGTTTGAAAAGGGTAAAAGTTCTTGTTCCTTTCCAACAGGTAAAGGTTGTTCGATTAATTCAATGAGTTGTCCTGCTTTTTTAAGAAACGACTCTAAAGCCGAAATGGTGTATCCTTGATTGGGATCTACTCGGATTTTCATTTGATTTCCAAACTGCTCATGCAGTTTGATTACTTTTTCAATATCTTCTTCAACATTTTCACCCGTTTTCACCTTTAGAATCTTAAAACCAAGTTTCGCAAATTCTTTTGCCTCTAGTAAGGCTTCGTCTAGGGGCATGAGTCCAATAGTTACAGAGGTAGGCAATGCGGCAATCTGTCGGCCATAAATGGATACTACCGAAATCTTTTTCCATTTTGCATAAGCATCATGAAGAGCAATATCCAATGCGGCCTGCGTACCAGGTAAGTGGGGAAAATGCGCACAAATGTTTTGAATAATTTCTTGATAATTCTCAATGGATTTTCTAACCAAAGATTGTACAAAATCTGATTGCAGATTTTGTAGGCTCATCTCAGCTGTCTCGCCAACTACCTCCTCAGCCGGACTCGCAGTTCCCAATCCAACAATTCCATTGGCTAATTCAATTTCCACAAAACATAAGGCAACTTCAGAAAACCTAAAGCCAGCAATGGAATAGGGCTTGGTTAAGGCCATTTTTTGCAGATAAGATCGAATGGCAACTATTTTCATTACAATTCTTTTAAAATTGGAATGATTTTTTCAACTCCTTCTTCCAATGGTAATAAAACCGGTAAACCTGTTAGATCTTCGAATTGTTTTTGATAGGCAAAAGCTTCTTCTATTGTGCAATTTTCTGTATTGATGGCTAAGGCAATAACCTTAGAACCAAATTTTTCAATGAGTTCAATTTCGGATTCTACACTTGGAATAATGCCCCAATGCTCCTCATTGTCGAAATATTTTCGTTTGGGAGCAAATAATAATACAACAGCTTTTGCCTGGCCAGATATTAAAAACTCCAAACCACATGGACCGCTTGGATTACGCAGGGAAGCCTGACCCTCCAATAAAATATAATCAGGTTTTTCTTCTTTCACACAGGTTAGAATAGCATGTTCTAACTCTCCTGACACAAAATCATTTAAGGTTGAATCAAAGATAAATCCATAGGTTCCACCTTGTAACCAACCCGTTTGGCCGGTGTATATCATTTCGGCTTTTAACTTATTTTTTGCGCATGCCTGACGTATTAATCGTGCGGTTGTTCGTTTCCCCATGGCACAATCCATGCCCATTACAGCAATGATTGGTGTGGAGATTTTTAAAATATCACCTGACCAAAAATGTAAATCTTTTCGCGATTTTGGTTTGCGTATATCAATCAATTCCACTTGGTATTCAATGGCTAAATGGGCAATTTCTGGTCGATCCGTAAGGTAATCATGTAATCCATTCACAATAGAAATACCTGCTCGAATGGCCTCTTGAATAATGGCAATCATAGCATCCGGTAAAATTCCTCCCACGGTTGCTACTCCAATAATCAGGTATCTTATTTGATCTGTTTTCTCAAGTGCCTCTTGTAAATTGGCAAAAATAGGTATGTTTCTATGTTTACCATCAAGCACTTCTCCCGCATCTTTCCCGCTGTTTTTTGGATCATCTATAACCCCTAGAATAGTAAAACGTTCTGTACCTCTGATCAGTCCATGAGCAGTTTTTGCATCAGAATGTTCTAATATTCCATTGGTCAAAATAAGTGCATTATTCATTCGTCCTTTTAATTAATACCCCACTTCGTAGGCCAGTTGACTTTTTCTCTTGGTAAACGATTTGCCCATTTACCCAAACTATTTCAATACCGTCTGACAAAGCATGACTGTCTTTAATGGTCGCATGGTCTTGTACGGTTGTTGGATTAAACAAGACTAAATCGGCTTTTTTACCAATGGATAAAGTCCCCCGATCTTTGATGCCCAGATGTTTAGCTGTTAGCCCTGTCATTTTAAAAATAGCATTTTCTAAGGATAAAACCTTGTCTTCTCGAACATATTTGCCTAAAATTCGAGTAAATGATCCATACCCTCTTGGGTGTGCACCTGCATTGCCATCGGAGCAAATATTACTGTGTTGCCAGGCGATAAAATCCACGAGGTCTTGATCAGCCATGGATTTACCTGTCATGGCTTCTACAGTCTCTTTGTAATCAGGGTGATTTGCTCTAAATTCTTCTGCTAAACGTACTATGGCCATGAGGGTTTGAGGAGTTGTTTCATTCCGCATTTTGGCAATTTGCTCAAAGGTTTTTCCTTTGTAATCGGCATTGGGTGCATATTTTACCAAGTAGGACTGTGCTGGATCAAACAAGTGTTGGGTTGCAAATTCGGCACTTTCTATGTTTCGGTAATCTCTTTTTGGGAACAAAATTCTGGGGGTGGAATGCCAAAAAGTGTAAGGGTAAATATCGGCTGTGATCTGGATGCCTTCCTCTCTGGCCTTTTCTAATAATTCAATAATCGATTGGGCTTTTCCCCAGTCTGATTTTTTGGCCAATTTGATGTGAGAAATTTGAACTGGAATTTTTGTTTTTCTGCCAATATCGATGATTTCATCTAAAGCATCTGACATGGTGATGTCTTCACTTCTGATATGACTGATGTATCTACCCTTAAAGGCAGCCACTACAGCTGCCAATTGTAATACTTCATCACGAGTAGAATAAAAAGCCGATTCATATTCGAGTCCGGTGGAAAGCCCCAAAGAGCCTTCTTTTAAATCCTCTTTCAGCAATTGTTTCATTTGATCTATTTCTTGTTGACTTGCTGCCCGCAACAAGTTTTTTTCACCCATCACTTGTTCGCGAAGTGAAGATTGTCCTGTATAGGTGGCCACATTCACCGCAACAGCCTGTTTTCTAAGCATCGATTTTAGTTGTCGCATGGGAAAACTTTCTCCATCTTGACCCACCACAATAGTTGTTACTCCTTGGTTGGCCGTTGAAATCGCATGTGGATTCTCCAAAACATCTTGCAAGTGATGACTATGTGAATCGATAAAACCAGGTGCTAAAGTAAGACCTTTGCCATCAATTAAACGATCACCCCGTTCAGGTTTAATCTTCCCAATTCCAACAATTCTGTTGCCCACAATTCTTAAAGATCCATCATAGGCGGCTTTACCGGTTCCATCCATAATTTGAACATGGTGGATAAACTGACTACTCTGTGACCATATAAGTCTGGGGGAAAATAATATCAAGAGGAAAATTATTCGCATGCTTATTGTGGAGAATTACAATCTTTCAATTTAATAAATTCTTACTAAAAATCATTCCTATTTCGGAAGCGACTCCATTATCAATTCTTAATTCACAATTAATAATTTAAATTTTATTTGCATAATTAAAATTCCTTTCTTAGTTTTGCACAATAATCTACTAAAAATATAGAGTTTATATAGTAATAAATAAAAAAACCTTAATTTTGATTAATAAGTAATCTTTATGCAGAAATTTTTTTTACATTTTGTAGTATTCT
>JBEBDG010000075.1:0-9941 GCA_041157165.1 Bacteroidota bacterium | reverse complement strand
AACCCGTATGGCGAGTATATACTTTATCAGTTAATTTTTTACCTGTCAAACGAACTTTGTCCGCATTGATCACAATTACCTGATCTCCACAATCTGTGTGTGGGGTATAAGAAGGCTTGTTCTTTCCACGAATAATTTTCGCGATTTCGGAACATAAACGTCCTAATACTTGATTTTCAGCATCTACCACAACCCAATCCTTTTGAATGGTGGCTTTGTTGGCAGAAATGGTTTTGTAACTTAAAGTATCCACTTTCTTTTCTTTTTTTTAATGTGTAATCATTTCATCTGTTGCAACGGAATATGAACAAACTTCCTGATTTTGACCTATTTTACAACATTTGGGCATCAGTTGAAAATTGGGATTGCAAAAATAATGAATTGATTTGATAATTGCAAGTGATAGAGGAGATACTAATTCAATAAAATGACAAAAGTGACTAAAGTTTTTTTAATTACTTTAGTCACTTTTATCACTCTAGTCACTTAAATTTATGTTACAAGTCGCTCATATCAAACGTCTCCATAAAGGCTGTTGTGAATTTACCTGATTGGAAACCTGGATCATCCATTAATTTAATATGGAAAGGGATGGTAGTTTTTATTCCTTCGATAACAAATTCTTGGAGGGCTCTTTTCATTCGCTTCAATACTTCTTCTCTGCTTTGCCCGCTTACAATCAGTTTGGCGATCATGGAATCGTAGTTTGGTGGGATGGTATATCCCGAATAAACGTGTGAATCGACACGAACGCCATGACCACCGGGTAGATGTAAGTTTGTGATTTTACCTGGAGATGGTCTAAATCCATTGGCAGGGTCTTCTGCATTGATACGACATTCCAAAGCAAATAATTTAGGGAAGTAGTTTTTGCCTGAAATAGGGATTCCGGCGGCAACCTTAATTTGTTCTTTAATTAAATCAAAATCTGTTACCTCTTCTGTAATGGGATGTTCCACCTGGATACGGGTATTCATTTCCATAAAATAGAAGTCGCCATGTTTATCCACTAAAAATTCAATCGTTCCTGCACCTTCGTATCCAATGGCAGCCGCGCCTTTGATGGCAGCTTCTCCCATTTTAGCACGTAATTCGTCATTTAAAGCTGGAGAAGGTGTTTCCTCGCAAAGTTTTTGATGTCTTCTTTGGATTGAGCAATCCCTTTCTGAAAGGTGACATACTTTTCCGAATTTATCTCCAACTACTTGAATTTCAATATGGCGAGGTTCTTCAACGAATTTTTCCATGTACAAGCCGTCGTTGCCGAAGGCAGCACCTGCTTCCATTTTTGCATCATCCCAAAGTTTTCTGAACTCAGATTCTTCACGAATGATACGCATTCCACGTCCACCACCACCTGCTGTAGCTTTGATTATAACTGGATATTTGATTTGCTTGGCCAGCTCAATAGCTTCTTCGACTGTATCAAGTAATCCATCTGATCCTGGAATCACGGGAACACCTGCTTTTTTCATGGTGTCTTTTGCAGTGGCTTTATCTCCCATGGCATTGATCATTTCGGCAGAAGCTCCAATAAACTTAATTCCATGTTCTGCACAAATTCTAGAGAATTCAGCATTTTCGGATAAAAAACCATATCCTGGGTGGATTGCATCTGCCCCTGTAACTTCAGCTGCAGAAATAATTGCAGGAATACTTAGATAAGATTGTCTACTAGGAGGGGGGCCAATACACACGGCCTCATCTGCAAAACGAACGTGTAAACTCTCACGGTCAGCGGTGGAAAAAACAGCAACAGTTTTAATTCCCATTTCTCTACAAGTACGAATAATTCGTAATGCGATTTCTCCGCGATTGGCAATGAGTATTTTATTAAACATTTTTCTAAATTTGAATGGTAGTTAAGAAACGCAATTATGCCTTTTCAACCAAGAATAATGGTTGATCAAACTCTACTGGACTTGCGTTTTCTACTAAAATTTTAACAATTTTACCTGAAACCTCTGAATCAATTTCATTAAACAATTTCATTGCTTCAATGATACAAACTGTTTTTCCAGGTTCAATGGAAGATCCAATTTCTACGAAATTATCTTTTTCAGGACCTGCCGCACGGTAAAATGTGCCAATCATTGGGGATTTAATCGTAATTAAGTTATCTGATGCGGCCTCTGAGGCAGGTGCTGGTGCAGCTGGCGTAACAGGAGCTGCTGGGGCAGGAGCTGCTGCAACAGGAGCAGGTGCAGCTGCGGGAGCTGCTGCAACTACTGTTGCAACTGCCGCATTTTTCTTAACTGAAACCTTTAAACCTTCTGTTTCAATACTAACTTCTGCAAGGGGCGATTTGGCTATATAGTCCAATAATCGCTGAATTTCTTTGGTATCCATTTAATTTATATTTCGAAATGTTAAGGTCTTGAGTACAAATGTATAAAATAGTTTCGCAATTATTTTACACGTTCAGCATAACTATAAGTTCTTGTGTCCACTTTAATTACTTCATCTTGTTCAATAAATATCGGGACGGTAATGGTGGCTCCAGTTTCTACTGTTGCTGGTTTTTTAGGAGTATTGGTGGTATCTCCTCGTACTCCAGGTTCGGTATAAGTAATTTTTAGTTCTACGAATGGAGGCAATTCACAAGAAATTGCTTTTTCGTTTTCGGTGTTAATTAAAATTTCAACTTCTTGCCCCTCTTTCATTAAATCTGCTGCTTCTACCATTGGTTTTTCCAACAAGATTTGTTCAAAAGTTTCGTTGTCCATGAAGTTATATCCATACTCATCTTCAAACAAGTATTGGAATTTTCTCCTTTCTACACGAACCGGATAAATGTTAACACCTGAATTAAAAGTATTATCAATTACTTTTCCAGATGTTAAAGAGCGTAATTTGGTTCGCACGAATGCCGGACCTTTACCTGGTTTAACGTGTAAAAATTCAATAATAGAATAAAGGTCATTGTTGTAATTAATAACCATTCCGTTTTTGATATCAGCTGTAGTTGCCATATTATGTATTTAAGAATTATATGCCCATTTAACAAAAGCGGAGCCCCAAGTGAAGCCCCCGCCGAAAGCGGCAAATATTAAATTGTCTCCTTTTTTTAATTGTTTTTCATAGTCCCACAAACACAATGGAATGGTAGCCGCCGTAGTATTTCCATATTTTCCGATGTTTAACATGACCTTGTCATCTCCTACGTTCATTCGGCTTGCTGTTGCATCAATGATTCGTTTATTTGCTTGATGTGGAACCAACCAAGCGATATCATCTCCAGTTAAATGATTTCTTTCCATGATTTCTGCTGAAACATCTGCCATTCTTGTGACAGCAAATTTAAATACAGCTTGACCTTCCTGACGAACATAATGCCATCCCGCATCAATTGTTTCATGGGTAGGCGGATAGGCACTGCCACCACCTTTTTGCATTAAACTTTCACAACCTTCTCCATCGGATTTTAAAATAAAATCTTGAATTCCCAGACCTTCTGTATTGGGTTCCAACAAAACTGCTCCAGCACCGTCCCCAAAAAGGATACATGTTGTACGGTCGGTATAATCTACAATAGCCGACATTTTATCTGCACCAACGACAATGATTTTTTTGTATCGTCCGGATTCAATAAAAGAGGTAGCTGTTCCTAAAGCATTCAAAAAGCCTGAACATGCGGCAGATATATCAAAAGATGCTGTGTTTCGGATGCCAACTGATTTACAAATTAAGTTGGCAGTATTTGGAAAAAAGTAGTCTGGTGTTACGGTGGCACAAATTAGTAAATCAATTTCCTCTGGTTTTGTGTTCGTTTTTGCTAAAAGTCCTTCAACAGCTTTCGCGCCTAAATAGGAAGTGCCAAGTCCTTCTCCTTTTAAAATTCTCCTTTCTTTAATACCTGTACGGGAGGTGATCCATTCATCATTTGTTTCAACCAATTTTTCAAGTTCTTGATTTGTTAAAACATAATCAGGGACATATCCATGAATACCGGTTATTGCTGCAGAAATTTTATTGCTCATGTTTTATAAATTTCAATTATTGTTTTCCAAAGCCATCTTGATCTTCTGACATACTCCGGAATTCACTAAGGATTTAGATAAATTAATCATATTTTTGATTGCTTTAGGACTCGAAGCTCCATGAGCAATGACTACATTTCCATTGATTCCTATGATTGGGCTTCCACCATAGGTTTCATAATTTGTTAAATCTATGAAATCATTTTTGATTCCTTGCTCTTCCATGATAAAATAAAAGGATTCAGCCATTTTCAACATAATGTTTCCAGTAAAGCCATCTGTGACGATAACATCTGCCTTGTTTCTAAACAAATCTTTTCCCTCTAAATTACCAATGAAGTTTATGGACCGATTGTTTTTAAGCAGTGTATGGGCTGCTTGAGCAAGAATGGACCCTTTTTGTTCTTCCTCCCCAATGTTCATTAATCCAACTTTTGGACTTTTTTCGCCGGTGGTTGCCTCAAAATAAATGGAACCCAAGATTGCGAATTGTTCAAGCATTTCAGGTTTGCAATCTGCATTGGCACCAATGTCCAGCATTACAGCATATTTTCCATTTGTTTGTGGTACAAAACCAGCAATGGCTGGTCGTTGAATGCCTTGTATGGTTTTAACAGAAAAAAGGGAGCCAACCATCATTGCCCCAGTATTACCTGCTGAAGCAAAGACATCTGCCTGGCCGCTCTTTAAAAGACTAAACCCAACACCGATGCTGGAGTTGGGTTTTTGTGATAATGCCTTGGTGGGATGTTCTCCCATTTCTATTACTTGCTCTGCTGCAATAATTTCGATTTTATTACCAGTATACTTACGTTCGTCTAGTAAATTTTTTATCGTTTTTTCTGGTCCAATGGCCAGGATAATCTCATTTTCAGATAATGAATCTAATGCCAATAATATCCCATCGATTACTGAAACTGGAGCATAATCTCCCCCCATCACATCTACTGCTATTTTCATTGACAAATTTTCCTAATTTGAAGCTCAGCGCAAAAATAGTACTTATTTAAGTGAAAAAATAGCATTTTATCGGGATTTTTAGAAAAAAATTCGAAAATCCTTCACAAGGAAGTTGGGCTTATGCAGAATAACCTTCTACAATCATTTTTCCTTTGTAGTACAAGTTACCTTCATGTACGTGTGCACGGTGGTAAAGGTGAGTTTCACCTGTCATCTTGTCTACAGCGATCTGTTTTGGAGTTCCAAAATCGTGAGATCTTCTTTTGTCACGGCGTGTAGTCGAATGTCTTCGTTTAGGATGTGCCATTTTATATTACTTTTTATTGTTATCTGTTAAATTCTTTAAAATATTCCAACGGGGGTCGATTTCTTGTTCTTTTTGCACAACTTCTTCCTCCGTTTCTGTGGTATATAAAAATTCATCGTTTGTTGAATGGTCGTTTTTGTCAACAAATCTTGGATGTAACTTTTTCATAGGAACTTGAATGGCTATGAAATCATAAATATCCTGCGATAAATCTAAATAGGGTTCTTTTCTATCTAATAAATACAGATTGTCTCCCATGTCTTCCGAATGATCTGCAAACTTAAAAATTAATTTCTCGTTGACGTCAATCGGGTAATCAAATTCTTCCAAGGATCGATCACAAATCATCTGTAAAACAGCTTCAATGTGCAAATAGACTTGAATCATGGTTGGTGATTTGTCTAATTTTACTTTCACTTGAAAGGCTCCCTTTTCTATCCATTCCTGCTCAAAAGCTTCGAAAAAATCTGAATGACCTTCCATTTCGTATTCGTAGACCTTGTTTTCCAAAGACATGATTGGTATCTTAAAGGCTTCGAATGGCTTCATTTTTACAGCTTGTATAAAAAGGGACTGCAAAATTAGGTATTTTTTTTCTAATTGACAATATGTCGCTTAGGATTTTCATAAAATTTCCGACCTTTGTTCATATGAATCAAATTAAACATTCTGTTCAGGGATATTTAGGAGCCTTTGGTTGCTTTATTTTAGTGGTGTCTTTTTTTTCATTTCAATTTTCTCGACTGGAACAAATGGAATGGATTAACCTTAATCACTCCGTTTTTTTTGATTATTTTTTCATTGCAATTACCAATTCGGCTGAAATTATATTGCCTTTAAGTTTTTTGGCTTTCCTTTATTTTAAAAAAAGAAGCTTATTGAGGCCATATTTTTTTTCCTACCTTGGGTCAACGTTGCTTGTCCAAATTCTAAAAAACATTCTTTTTGCGGATAGCCTTCGACCTATATTATACTTAAAATCTGCTGCGATTCAATGGCATCTGATTGATGGCTTGGCCATTAATGAAATGAATAGCTTTCCTTCTGGCCATACCAATGCAGCTTGGTGGATGTATTTTTGGATGGCTTATTTATCACCCAATCGATTCACAGGTTTTTTATTTGGATTTTTGGCTTTTTTAGTAGCTTATTCCCGCATTTACCTGTTTCAACATTTCCCTATTGATACTCTTTTCGGAGCAATTTTAGGTTGTTCTGGTTCATTCTTAGCGTATTATTTATTAGTTTTTAAGAAAGAAAAGCATGCTTAAACTTGTTCAAAAATTCCCGATAATATCTTGGTTTTTAGTTGGATGTCTAATTTTTATCCCATTTCTTGGGCATAGTCATTTGTTCGATTGGGATGAAATCAATTTTGCGGAATCAGCTCGTGAAATGATTGTCACCGGTGATTATTTAGGTGTTCAAATAAATTTTAAACCTTTTTGGGAAAAACCACCATTGTTTATTTGGCTTCAGGCATTGAGTTTTTTGTTTTTCGACACTTTTACTGAAAATGCGTGGGTTTCAATGGAATTTGCTGCTCGTTTTCCTAATGCTTTAATAGGTGCTATTTCTCTAGTAATATTTTTTACTATTGGAAAAAATATCCATAAAAGTGCCAAATTTGGACATTGGTGGGCATTTTCCTATTTGGCTGCCTTTACTCCTCATTTGTATGTAAGTACAGGTATTATCGATCCTTTATTTAATCTTTTCATTTTTTTAGGGATTTATAAGTTTTACAAATACCTACAAGAGCAATCCAATAAAGATATTCTTTTGGGCGGATTATTTATCGGTCTGGCCATGCTTACCAAAGGTCCTGTTGCCTTATTGGTTTGGGCAGCAGTATTTTTTATATATGCTGCCTTTTATCGATTTAAATTAAATGATATTGTCAAAAAAATGGGTGCCCTTGCCTTGTCCTCCACGATAGCCATCCTACTTTTTGCCTCTTGGTATGCCTTAATAGCTCAAAAATATGGAATTCAAATAATTATTGATTTTTTTCAATACCAAGTTCGATTACTGACTACGGGAGATGCCGGGCACGGTCAACCTTTTTATTATCATTTCATTGTTTTATTGGTTGGATGTTTTCCTATTTCTATTTGGGCCGGTGCTCGATTATTTCGTTGGAAAGGTTTATTTGATATAAAATCTGATTCGTCGAATCAGATGAATGAATTTTCATTCATTATGAAAATTCTTTTTTGGTTTGTCTTGATTTTATTCAGCCTTGTTAAAACTAAAATTGTTCATTATTCTTCCCTGTGTTGGATTCCTCTATCCTATGTTTCGGCAGAGGTTTTAAGTTCATTAGAGGCAGGCGAATGGCAATGGAATAAAGCATATACCTCTATTTTGCTTTTTGTCGGAAGCATATTTGGTTTGGTATTGTTTTTAGTCCCAATCATCGGACAATATGCTTATGTTTTTTCTCCTATGATTAAAGATACGTTTGTTCAAGGTAATCTGCAAGCACCGGTTTATTGGTCAGGTTATGAAAAGTGGATTGGATTATTCTTTATAGGAGCTATGTGGTCTATCTTTCTAAGTAAAAAGCGGAAGCCAATTCAAAAAGTATTTTATGTTATGGTGCTAGGAATTGGTATTTTGATGGCCTATGTTGCACTAGTTGTGCCAAAAATAGAAGGTTATACCCAGTCTACCCCTATCGATTTTTATGAGTCGAAAGTGGGACAAAAAGTATACATAGAAACCTTAGGATTTAAGTCCTATGCACATTTATTGTATTTTCAAAAACCAGGGGAGTCGGCAGATGCAGAAACCCTTTTAACTACTAAAAAATTAGATAGACCTTGTTATTTTATTATGAAGGTAACAGAGGGTGATCAATTGAAATACCACCCTAACTTGGAGTTGATGAAAGAGGAGAATGGGTTTTTGTTTTATAAGAGAAAGTGATTAGAGTGACTAAAGTAACTATTGTACTAAATCACCTTATTCACTCTAATCACTTTAAATCACAACTTTTGATCCAATTCTTTTTCATTAAAAAAGAAATTTGCTTCAATGCTTGCATTTTCATCAGAGTCAGAACCATGGATTGCATTTGCTTCCATTGATTTGGCGAATTGCTTTCGAATAGTACCTTCTGCTGCAAGTTCTGGATTGGTTGATCCGATCAGGTTTCGGAAATCTGTAACGGCATTTTCTTTTTCCAAAACCATTGGAATAATGAGACCCGAAGACATGTAATCGCACAGACTTTCAAAAAACGGTCTTTCTTGGTGGACTGCATAAAATTGTCCGGCTTGCGTTTTAGAAAGATGAATTTTTTTGATGGCTATGATTTTGAAACCGGCCTTTTCAATTTGAGCAATAATAGCTCCTGAATGACCATCTGCCACAGCATCCGGTTTAATCATAGTAAATGTTCTGTTTGTAGGCATATTCAAATTTTTCTCAAATTTATCTGTAACTTTGCGAATGCCCAAATTTAAGGGCCTAAATTGCAGAATGAATTCATTGCTTGCTCAAAAAGAGCTGTTCAAGTCAGGACAAAGAGTTATTATTACCACCCATTTCAATCCCGATGCGGATGCAATTGGGTCTAGTCTTTCACTTAAAAACTACCTCATTCAATTAGGTTTACAGGTAGAGGTTTGGTTGCCTTCCAGCTTACCAGCTCATTTTAAGTGGATGCAAGGTGCAGATCTTGTGTATGACTTTGAGCAAAGTAGTGATCGAATGCACATGCAGCAAACAATATCCTCTTTTGATTGGATTTTTTGTCTTGATTTTTCTGGCATTCAACGATTGCACGGATTATCAAATCTGATTCAAACTGCAGTGCAGCCCAAAGTTGTAATTGATCATCATTTGGATCCTGAAGATTTTGGTACGTATTTTTATCATGATACAAAAGCGGCTTCAACCTGTGAATTGATTTATGAATTGATTCGCTCATGGGGAGATGAGGCTTTAATTGATGCAGAAATTGGAGCTACCTTGTATGCCGGTATTATGGCCGATACAGGCTCTTTCAGGCATCCCAATACTACGTCTAGAGTGCACAGAATAGTCGCTGAGTTAATCGATTTAGGGGTTAATACCAATATGGTGCACCGTAAAATATTTGATGCTTCTTCTATAGATCGTTTGCGATTTTTAGGTCATGTATTAAGTAATCGGATGGAATATTTGCCGAAATATCGCCTCAGTTTGATGTGGATAACAGAGGAAGATCAAAAAGTATTTAATTCGCAAGCAGGTGATACAGAAGGAATTGTAAATTATGGTCTACAGGTAGCTGGTTCTGTTTGGTCAATTTTATTGATTCAACGAAATGATGGAGTAAAGTTGTCATTTCGTTCCATAGAACCTTTTGCAGTGAACCAATTTGCTGCCAACTATTTTGAAGGGGGAGGACACAAAAATGCTTCAGGAGGAAGAATTCAAAAATCAAATATTGAAGAAGCAAAGAAAATTCTCATGGAAGTGTTACCTTTGCAGCTTGACCAGATAAATCAAGTTAAAAATTTATAATAAAGAAATCTTAAATATAAAATTATGTTAAAAAGAATGATCACCCTTTTTGCGGCAGCTGCTTTGTTTTCTGCTTGCGATTCGAAAGTAGAATTAGTAGATGGCGTTAAAATCCAATATTTTCAGCATGATGATAAGGCTGCAAAATTGAAAGATGGTGATGTTTTGACATTTCATGT
>JBEBDG010000074.1:0-9996 GCA_041157165.1 Bacteroidota bacterium | reverse complement strand
GACCAGGTTTCTTTCCTGTTGGAATTCCGCCCATGGCATGAATAATCTCCTCAAAAGTATCTTGCATGTGTTTTGCTTGCTTGATCTCATAATCCGACCATTTGTAGTGGAAGCGTAGTACCGGAATTCCATATTTATCAACCACATTTGGATCAATTTCACAATAATTGTCTTCACGAACTACAGGCTCTCCTCTACCAGCCATCCCAATGTACGCACCATAATAACGAGCATAATCTTCTTTTAAACTAGAACCGTAACCTCCACCTGCTTTTGCCTTGCCATCTTTTGAGAATTCGGCTCTCCCGTTCATCCCTTCAATTCCCCAGCCAAATCCATAACCAGGCATTCCCATTCCTCCACCATATTCAATATGATAACCTCTTGGAAAATCCAATTTTTTATTATCCAACCACCATGGTGTATAAATGTGCATACCTCCAACTCCATCTTCATTGTATCGTTTTCTATCAAATAAAGCTGGAATAATACCTGAACGTGAAGCACCTGTCGAATCATTTAAATATTTTCCGACAACTCCAGAAGAGTTGGCTAATCCATGTGTAAAGCGCGAACTCTTTGAGTTCAATAATAAACGTGCAGTTTCTCCGGCACTAGCAGCTAAAACCACCACTTTACCTTTCACAGTATATTCCTGTAAATTGAGTGTATTGACATAAGAAACTCCTATTGCTAATCCAGTAACTGGATCAGTAACTACCTCGCGTGCCATTGCATGAGTGATAAGAGTTGTATTGCCAGTGGCCAATGCAGGTTTGATTAAAACCGAAGAAGATGAAAAATCAGCATAAGCCATACATGCTCTTCCACATTGCCCACAATAAAAACATTTTCCACGCTCATCATTGATTTTTTTTGTCAACATTGCCATACGAGATGGATATGTGGGAATGCCAATTTTTTTATTGGCTTTCATGATCATGAGCTCATGCAAACGCGGTTTGGGAGGAGGTAAAAACTGTCCATCAGGATCATTTCTCAACCCTTCATTCGTTCCAAATACACCAATCAATTTTTCTACACGATCGTAATAAGGTTTCATGTCATCATAACCTATTGGCCAATCGTCACCTAAACCGTCTATGGATTTTCTTTTAAAATCATCAGGTCCAAATCGCAAGGAAATACGGCCCCAGTGATTGGTGCGCCCTCCGACCATTTGTGACCTAAACCAATCAAAAGTTGTGCCATTTTTTCGTGTGTAAGGTTGTCCCTCAATGTCCCATCCTCCATAAGCGGCATCAAAGTCACCAAACGGACGAGTGGTACTCGCACCTCTTCTAGGTGATTCATAAGGCCATTTCAATTGGGTGATATTTTTTGGATCTGCAGGATCAAAATTTTGGCCAGCTTCCAAAACGCACACTTTTACGCCAGCTTTAGATAAGGTATAAGCGGCCATGCCACCCCCTGCTCCAGAACCAACAATGACTACGTCGAAAACTTCACTTTGAGCCATTATATTGACTGAATCGTTTATCATAGTTTTTGGTTTTAAATTGTCGATGTTAAAAATAGGAAATTATTCTAAATATAAAAAAGGACACTGACCTGCATTAAAGTAATTATCAAAACTTTATTGTGATAATTTTGGATAGGATTAAAATTTTAAGGTATAAATATTTAAATTTTAATACATAAAAAAGTATTTTTACTTTAATAAATGTAAAGAATCGTGGCAAGACCTTCTGCAGATGGCAAAGAATCAAAGTCAAAAGGTGAAACTCCTTTGTCAAAACAATTCAATCAAATTAAAGCAAAATACCCTGGAGCAATTTTGTTGTTTCGAGTGGGTGATTTTTACGAAACATTTGGAGAAGATGCAGTAAAGGCTTCAAAAATTTTAGGGATTGTTCTTACACGCAGAAATAATGGAAATGCAGATGATCATTTGGCCGGATTTCCCCACCATTCTTTAGATGTATATTTACCTAAATTAGTTCGTGCAGGAGAAAGAGTGGCTATTTGTGATCAACTTGAAGACCCCGCAACCGTAAAAGGAATTGTAAAAAGAGGTGTAACTGAATTAGTAACGCCAGGCGTTTCCTTTAACGACCAAGTATTAGATGTAAAAAAGAATAACTACCTAGCATCTATTTGCTTCAAAGAAGGGAAAGATGCCATTCAAGGATTAGCTCTTTTGGATATTTCAACGGGTGAATTTTTATGTACTCAAGGACCCATGAATTACATTCAAAAATTAGTTCAAAGCTTTCTTCCCTCTGAAATAATTTTCTCCAAAAAATTTAGAAACCTTTACTATGAGCATTTAGGTGAAGCCTTTCATTCATTTTCTTTGGAAGATTGGATTTTCACCTATGATTTTTCTTATCCATTACTTACTGAACATTTTAAAACCCAATCGCTAAAGGGATTTGGTATTGAAGAGGGTCGGGAAGGTATTGTAGCAGCAGGTGTAATTTTACATTATCTAGCTGAAACGGAACACAAACAGATTGGTCATATTACCTCGATCCAACGATTGGAAGAAGATCGCTATGTGTGGCTTGACCGCTTTACCATTCGTAATTTAGAATTGGTACATCCGTCTCAAGAGGGTGGCGTACCACTCATTCACTTGCTTGATCAAACAGTTACTCCGATGGGAGGACGTTTATTACGAAAATGGTTAGTGTTGCCCTTAAAGGATTTAAAGCCAATTCAAGATCGACTAGAGGCAGTGGATTGCTGGGTTCAACATGCTGATTCACTTGAACACTTTATTAAATCTCTACAGCCTATTGGTGATTTGGAGCGTTTAATTTCAAAAGTTGCAGCTGCTCGAATTAATCCGCGTGAATTATTGCAACTTAAAAGGGCACTCATTCAAGTGCCCATAATTAAAGAAATTCTAGCGAACCAATTGTCTCCAATTTTGAATGATTGGTCCGAAAAATTAAAATCATGTGATCAACTGGTTGAAAAAATTGAGGTAGCAATTCGGGAAGATGCTCCCATGCTTTCTAATCAAGGTGGAATGATTAAATCCGGTTTTTTGACTGAATTAGATGAATTACATCAATTATCGGCAAATGGAAAAGAGTATTTAGCTCAACTCCAAAAACGAGAAATCGAACGAACGGGAATAACTTCCCTAAAAGTGGCCTACAATAAAGTTTTTGGGTATTATTTGGAGGTAACCAATGCACACAAAGATCGCGTACCTAGCGATTGGATTCGAAAGCAAACTTTAGTCAATGCAGAACGATATATCACTGAAGAACTAAAAATTTACGAAGAAAAAATTTTAAATGCGGAGGATAAAATTCATGCCATAGAGTATCGTATTTTTCAGGAATTAGTACAAGAAACTTTGCAGTACTTAGGCGCCATTCAAATCAACGCTTTAGGAATTGCCACCTTAGATGTACTTGCCGGATTTGCAAAAGTGTCAATTCATAACCAATATGTAAAGCCTACCTTAGATGATTCAGATTGTATAGATATAAAGGCAGGGCGACATCCTGTAATTGAAAAACAATTGCCTCATGGTGAAGAATATGTTCCTAATGATGTGTATTTGGATAATGAGACTCAACAAATCATGATGATCACCGGTCCAAATATGGCAGGTAAATCTGCCTTGTTGCGACAAACAGCACTCATTGTTTTGATGGCACAGATGGGTTCTTTTGTGCCGGCTAATTCAGCACATTTGGGTTTAATTGATAAGGTTTTTACGCGTGTTGGTGCATCCGATAATTTATCGAAGGGGGAGTCTACTTTTATGGTTGAGATGACCGAAACAGCAGCTATTCTTAATAATTTATCGAGTCGCTCTTTGGTTTTATTAGATGAAATAGGTCGCGGTACTTCCACTTATGATGGAGTTTCTATGGCTTGGGCCATTGCTGAGCACCTTCATAATCATCCAAAAAATAGAGCAAAAACATTATTTGCTACCCATTATCACGAATTAAATGAATTAACAGAGGATTTTCCTCGAATCAAAAATTTTCATGTTTCTGTTAAAGAGTTGGGTAATAAAATAATATTTCTTCGAAAATTATTACCAGGAGGTTCAGCTCATAGCTTTGGTATTCATGTCGCTCAAATGGCAGGAATGCCTACAGCTTTGGTTTTGAGAGCGCATGAAATTCTTCAAACGCTTGAAAAGGACCATTCAAGGGAAGATAATGTGGAAAAATTAAAAGAAATGCCTAAGCAAAATTTTCAATTAAGTTTATTTGCACCTGAGGTTCCCCCTGGTTTACTTGAAATACAAGAAATGTTGGAAACTTTAGACGTAAATACACTAACTCCAATTGAGGCATTGTTGAAATTGAGCGAAATGAAAAGAAAAATCTAATTCCTAACGTCCAATCCCCAGTTTAATTTACTGCGAAGTGTTTGTAGAAAATCGTCTCCTTTAATCTTAACTAATTTGGCAAAATAGGGTGCTTGCTCTACTTCGATAGCAATGTGACCCTCTACGGGCTTTGATCTGGAATCCAATGATACCAAGAAATTCTGACTTCTTGAACTAATTTCAAATCGCAGCTTTGATTGACTTGGAATAACCAATGGTCGCACATTTAAATTATGTGGACTCATTGGTGCTATGATGAAATTTTCTGATGTAGGCATTACTAAGGGTCCACCTACTGAAAGGGAATATCCTGTTGAACCTGTTGCGGTAGATACAATCAGGCCGTCAGCCCAATAGGTATTCAAATAAGCTTCATTCAAATAAGCTTTTATTACAATCATGGAAGAAGAATCAGTTTTCATAATTCCTACTTCATTCAAAGCTACCTGAACGTCTGAAAAGAGGTTATTGGGGGAACTTACCTTTACTAAAACCCTATCTTCGATACTGAAATGGCCATTTTTTAATTGACTCAACGCATGTTCAACTTGGTTTGGGGAAACCGTTGCCAAAAAGCCTAATCGTCCCGTATTAATACCTAGAATAGGAAATTCTTGTTCTCTTACCTGTGTAAGTGTTTCAAGGAGGGTTCCATCACCACCAATACTTAATACAAAATCGGGCTCAATTGGACCTTGGCTGCTTGAATAGATTTCAAAATTGCCTGGAAGGCAATTTTGGTCTTTTAATTGTTCAGCGTACACATCCGAAATTTGCATTTCACAATTTGCTGCTAGAAGCAATTGAAAAATATGATCAATTGTTGGTTTGGTGTCTGAAGTAAAGGCCTTGCCATGTATCGCAATTCTCATGGAGTTGTCTTAAATAGTTAAGTATTTCATGAGCGATTCAAATCGCGAATGATCAAAATTATTGGTACCTATTAGTTGGAATGAATTTTCGATTACATATCCGTGGCGTTCCAAATGCTGTACCAAAATACCCAATTGCTGTGTTTTTACATGTATTATTAAGGTTGGCAATTGGTTATCGTTTTGGCCATCTTTTAGAAAAGATTTAATAACTAATGCTTTATTTTCTTCTAAAATTCTAAATATTTGGGACATCGAATCCCTTTGTTGGTGAAATTGCAATTTGATAATTCCACCTTCCTCTAAATTATTATCAGATAAAATAATTTCTTTAGCTAATGCATCTCTTTCGAGATAACCTAGAAATTTATCATGCTCATCTACAACTGGCAGGATCTTTTCATTGTATTTTTCAAACAGAGGCAATGAACTAAAAATGTCATTTTCTCCCACTAGAGCGTCTTTTGCTAACTCTGATGCAATTTCAGATATTTTTTGTTCAGGATAATGGTTTTGCAAGTTTTGTTGAGTCAAAATCCCTTTGAATTGTCCTTTTTCAACAACTGCCAAAATTGATATTTGGAATTGTTCAAATAATTTTTGTGCTCTTGATAAAGAGTCTTGAAGCTTTAGGCTAGGATAATGGTCAATAACTTGGTTTAAAATCATCATATGGTTGTTTTTTGTAACCAAGCAGATAGAATTTTATTGAATTCCTCTGGTCTTTCCATCATGGGGGCATGACAACATTTATCGATAAAATGTAATTCAGAATTTTTTATCAATTTGTTGAACTCATGACCTACATGTGGAGGGGTAATGGTATCATTTAACCCCCAAATTAACAAAGTGGGGATATTGATAGAAACAATATCCTTTGCCATATTGTTCCTTTGCGCTGATTTTGCAATTGCTATTATTCTCAGAACCTTCGGAATACTGTTTGTGATTTCGAAAACTTCGTCTACTAATTCCTTAGAGGCTGTTTTAGGTTCGTAAAATGTATATTCAACTCTTTCTTTGATGTATTCATAACTTCCTCTTTTAGGATATGAACCACCCATTGAATTTTCAAATAAACCAGAAGAGCCAGTTAAAACCAACCTTTTGACATTTTCTGGGTGCTTCAATGTATAAATTAATGCCACGTGTCCACCGAGGGAATTACCAATTAATGTCAAATTGTTGATATTCATTTTATCAACAAAACCTTCAATAAATACTGTTAAACCTTCACAACCTGCTTCTTTGATTGGCATATCATGAATAGGCATTAAAGGGATGATGACTCTGTAGTTTGATTTAAATTCGTTGATTACCCCTTCCCAATTACTGAGAGCACCAAAAAGCCCATGAAGCATCATTAGAATTTCACCTTGACCCTCGTCGATGTATTGGTAGTCACCTAATTTTTTAATCAATGAATTCATTGGAAAGGATAATTCCTGCAATATTAACAAACTTTTCCTAAAATTAATCAAAATCAAATTCTTTCTAATCTTGACAGATGTCATTTTTTAGCTTAATAAATATCCGTAAATTTGTCTTTATTCTTTAAAGTGAAATTCAAATGAAAAAATTAGTTTTCGCATTTATTGCTTTCTTTGGGATTATTTCTTGTTCAAAGTCGAAGCAAGATTATCAAAAGTTAGCAGCTAATCCGGAATTTTTAATTCGGTCAGAGGTTATGTTGACTGAAAGCATTATCCATGATATATTTGCTCCCCCAGTTTCTTCTCGTATTTACATGTATGCAAGTTTAGCGGGTTACGAAGCAGCAGTTCCTGGTGATTCAAGTTATCAATCTCTGGCGGGCCAAATTAAAGGTTTTGACAAAGTCTGTCAGCCCGAAAAAGGCAAGGAATATTGTTTTCCATTGGCTTCTACTCGTGCCTATTTAACAGTGGGTAAAAAATTAACTTTTGCCCAAGAGTTATATGATGAATTTGAGAAAAAATTAGAAGAGGATTATAAAAAGACAGGTATTCCTGATGATGTATATGAACGTTCAATTGCCTTTGGAGATTCAGTTGCAGCATCTATCATCAAGTTTTCTAGTAAGGATCATTACAAACAAACTAGAGGTCTAAGATATACTGTAACCAATGAAACTGGTAAATGGGCACCAACACCACCTGCCTATTTAGATGCAGTGGAACCCTATTGGAATACCATACGCCCCATCGTTTTGGATACTTCCAATCAATTCCCTTTGCCAGCTCCCCCTTCCTTTAATCTAACAGCAGGGTCTCCTTATCATAAGGAATTAATGCGTACCTATGAAACAGTAAAAAATTTATCAGAAGAGCAACGTAATATTGCTAATTTTTGGGATTGCAATCCGTTTAAAATGAACATTACTGGACATGCCATGTTTGCAACTAAGAAAATGTCGCCTGGGGGCCATTGGATGGGAATTACTGGTCAGGTAGCACGTCAATTGAAAAAATCTTACATGCAAACTGCGGAGGCGATGGCATTGACCTCCATTGCCATTTTTGATGGTTTCATCGGCTGTTGGAATGAAAAATATAAATATGTAACCATTCGACCAGAAACGGTAATCAATGCGAGTATTGATAAATCTTGGCTTCCGGTATTACAAACACCACCTTTTCCAGAATACTCATCAGGACATAGTACTATTTCAAGGGCAGCAGCAGAGGTTTTAACAAAATTGTATGGAGATAATGTAGCCTTTTCGGATTCAACTGAAATTCCATATGGTTTGCCTCCAAGAAAATTTACATCCTTTAAACAAGCCTCCGACGAAGCTTCCATTTCAAGATTATATGGTGGAATCCATTTCTGGCCAGCCTTAGAAAATGGTGCAAAACAAGGTTCTAAAATAGGTTTGTTGACTATTGAAAAACTTAAAACAAGAAAGTAATTGAAAAGTGATATAACAAATAGATTAGATATTATACAGTTTGTCAATCAATTTTATGGAAACATGCAATCAGATGATATGGTAGGACATGTTTTTTTAGAAATTGAACAGGTTGATTTTGCAAAGCATCTCCCAAAAATGTATGATTTTTGGGAGATGCTTTTGTTTGAGGGAGATCAATACAGGGGAGCTCCTATGCAGCCACATTTACGAATTAATCAACATCATCCACTAACTCCTGCTCATTTTGATCGATGGTTAGAAATGTTTAAAGAAACGATTGATTCTTTATTTGAAGGACCTAAAGCTGAAGAAGCCAAAACAAAAGCTTTTAATATTGCAAGTACTTGGAGTTATAAGTTGGAATATTTGAGGAAGTTGAAAGTTGACAGTTGAGAGTTGAAAGTTGAGAGTGGAAAGTGGAGAGTGGATGGGTAATTTATTTTTTTGTAAATTGCATTTTAATCTAGATTGTTTTAAGTTGAAAAATAACTTTCAACTTTTCACTTTCAACTTTCAACTTTAAAAAATGATCGTTTCTACCCCAGGAAGAATTTGTTTATTTGGAGAGCATCAGGATTATTTGGGATTGCCAGTTATTGCTGCTGCTATTTCAAAAAGAATTCAAATTCGAGGCGATTTCAGGCCTGATCAAGAAGTTCATATTTCACTACCTGATATAAAGCAATCCATTCAGTTTGAATTAAAATTCCCATTGGCCTATGAATTGGAGAGGGATTATTTTAAAAGTGTCTTGAATGTAATGCATCGCAAAGGTCATGATTTGACGAGGGGTTTGGAAATTGAAGTTCGTGGGAATATACCGATCAATTCAGGTACTTCTAGTTCTTCCGCATTGAATGTGGCCTGGGCTACTTTTATCTGTGAAATGTATGGCCTTTCGTATTCTCAAAAGGAGATAGGTGAATTAACATATGAAGCAGAAGTATTAGAATTTACAGAACCTGGTGGAATGATGGACCAATACTCTACTGCTGTAGGCAATGTTATTTATCTTTCTTCTGTACCGGAAATTGCTATTAGAACCTACCAAGTGCCGCTTGGCACTTTTGTCTTGGGAGATTCTCTCCAAGCCAAAGATACTTTAGGTATTTTAGCGCGTGTTAAATTTGGTACTTTGGGTGGAATAAAGAAAATAAAAGCATCAAATCCATTATTTGATTTGACAAAGTGTGATGTTGAAGAAATGAAACAATATGCTTCTTTGTTAACAAAAGATGAAATGGAATTGATATGTTCGAATATTTCAGATAGAGATATTCTTTTGGAAGCTAAAGAAATGTTTGAAGGCAGAACTAAATGGTCGGATGACCATTTAGGAAAGTTGTTAAATGATCACCAAAAAAATTTAAGGGAATTCAAGCAAATATCAACCGAGAAAATTGATCGAATGATCGATGCTTCTTTGGGAGCAGGTGCCTTAGGAGCAAAAATCAATGGCTCAGGTGGGGGAGGTTGTATGTTTGCCTATGCACCCAATAATCCGGAACAAGTTGTAGAGGCTATTGAAAAAGAGGGAGGTAGAGCCTATATTATAAAAGTAGATGAAGGCACAAGAGTAGAAAAAGAAAGTTTATTTTATTAAGATATGACAAAAAGATTATTGATTCTTGCTGGAGGAATGGCAAGTAGAATGAAGAAAGCCTTGGCTGAAGGTTCTGATATTGATCCAAAGTTATTAGCGCAAGCCAATTCGGTAACAAAGGGTATGATTCAGGTAGGTAAAAATGGGAAAACCCTGATTGATTATCAATTGTATAATGCACATCTAGCAGGAATTGAAGAGGTTTTGTTGTTATTGCATCCTACAGATGCAGTCACTCAAGAATATTGTGAGCAATTAATGAAGAATGATACTTGTTGGGGATTGAGGATATTTTTTG
>JBEBDG010000073.1:0-10086 GCA_041157165.1 Bacteroidota bacterium | reverse complement strand
AAGCCATAATCGTAGATTGCCCAAGCTGCATGTTCCCTCGAAGAGCCCGAACCAAAATTTTTACCTCCTACTAAGATTTTACCCGAATAAATTGGATTATTTAATACAAAATCTTGCTTAGGTTGATCATTTGCATCATATCTCCAATCACGAAATAAATTATCTCCAAAACCCTTTCGCTCAGTTGCTTTTAAAAAACGAGCAGGTATAATTTGATCAGTATCTACGTTTTCAATCGGCATAGGTACTGCGGAACTTTTTAGTATATTAAATTTATCGTAAGCCATGTCTAATGTATTATTTGATTATAAAAATTGTCTTGGGTCTGTTACTACTCCAGTTATAGCAGCTGCTGCAGCTACATATGGAGAAGCTAATAATGTTCTTGAACCCGGACCTTGACGACCCTCAAAATTTCTATTTGAAGTACTTACAGCATATTTTCCGGCAGGTATTTTATCATCATTCATTGCTAAACATGCTGAACAACCAGGTTGGCGTAACTCAAAACCAGCATTTGTTAAAATATCTAATATGCCTTCTTCCTTGATCTGTGCCTCAACAATATGAGAACCAGGAACTACCCATGCAGTTACATGATCTGCTTTTTTATGTCCTTTTACAATAGAAGCAAATGCTCTGAAATCTTCGATTCGACCATTTGTACAACTACCAATAAAAACATAATCAATTTTCTTTCCTAACATTGGTTCATTCTCATGAAAACCCATGTAATCTAAAGATTTTTCATAAGATGCTTTTCCTCCATCTACTTCATTAGCGGTTGGAATATGATTGGTAATTCCCATACCTAAACCTGGGTTAGTACCATAGGTTATCATTGGTTCAATAGCTGCTGCATCGTATTGTAATACCACATCGAAATTAGCACCTTCATCTGTCTTTAAAGTCTTCCAATAAGCCAATTGACGATCCCAATCAGCCCCTTTTGGAGCTAACTCTCTACCATTTATATAATTGAAAGTAGTTTCATCGGGTGCAATCATACCACCACGAGCCCCCATTTCAATTGACATATTACATACAGTCATACGTCCTTCCATACTCATATTTTCAAATACCTCCCCAGCATATTCAACAAAATATCCTGTTGCTCCACCAGTACTCAGTTTACTGATTATATACAAGGCAACATCTTTAGGGGTTACTCCTTTACCTAATTTACCATCCACTTTAATTAACATCTTTTTAGGTTTAGGCTGCATGATACATTGAGAAGACAAAACCATTTCGACTTCAGAAGTACCAATTCCAAAAGCAATAGCACCGAATGCACCATGAGTAGACGTATGAGAATCACCGCAAACGATTGTCATACCTGGCAAGGTAATACCATTTTCAGGTCCTACAACGTGAACAATTCCATTTTTTGGATTTCCTAATCCCCAATGAGAAATACCATATTTTGCAGTATTTTTTTCTAGCTGAGCTAGTTGATTTGCAGATAATGGATCTTCAACTGGTAAATGTTGATTGATAGTAGGCGTATTATGATCCGCCGTTGCAAAGGTACGTTCTGGAAATAAAACAGATATTCCTCTTTGTTCTAAACCCAAAAAGGCAACGGGTGAGGTAACTTCATGAATAAAATGTCTATCGATAAAAAAAACATCTGGACCATCTTCAATGTTTCTGACAACATGTGAATCCCAAACTTTATCAAACAAGGTTTTTGGAGAATTGCTCATTATTAAAAAATTAAATACTTCACTCTATATAATCTACAAATTTGCATTTTTTTTGACGAATAAACAAAAAAATATGCCTTGATGAATTCATCAAGGCATAAATCAATTGTTCATTAACATTACTTTACTGAATTTCCGTAACCTACTATTAAGACAGATAACAAAATAACAAAAATACCACTGAGAACTGTCCGCATCGTTTTTGATGAAACACCATTCCACTCTTTAAAATACAATCCCCATAAATTACTAGTCAAAATGATGGTTGCCATGTGTAAAATCCATGAACTTGCCCCATTTCCTAATTTACTTTCACCCATTCCATAAAAAAAGAATTGCAAAAACCATGTTGTTCCGGCTACAGCAGCAAACATAACATTTTTCTTCCACGGACTTTCAGCGTTTACATAATCACCAAAAGTATTATTAGAAAAATTTAAATACATGCACCAAATAAAGTTTGTTGTAAAACCGCCCCAAAGAATTACGACGAAAATCACATTGTTTTGAAACAAAGGATCTGCGCCATTTTCTACGGCAGAATGAGCCATTTCTTTTCCAGCTTCTATTCCAAAATTAAAACAAGCACTTAATAGACCTGAAACGACAGCTACCAAAATACCTTTACCAATATTAAATTCCTTTATACTTTCTGCCTTTTGCTCATGAGAGAGCTCATTTTCTTTCAACATGCCAGCCCTTCCGCACAAAATAATGCCAATTATACACACAAATATGCCTAAAATAACAATTTTACCCCCGGGCGTTGCGACAATTTGAGATATGGTATCTCCTCCTGCTATTCCCGTAATTTCCCTAAAAATAGGTGGCAATAAAGATCCAACGATTGAACATAAGCTCAAGGCAATCGACATACCCAAAGACATACCCAGATAACGCATAGCCAAACCAAAAGTTAAACCACCTATTCCCCAAAGCACTCCAAAGGCGTAAGTCCAGAAAACAGTTGATTGGTTTGCATGGGAAATAATATCCATAAATCCTGGAACGGTGAGACTTGCAGCAATATATGGTACTAAAATCCATGAAAAAACGCCACCAATAATCCAGGCAGTTTCCCAAGACCAAACCTGAATTTTTCTGTAAGGAATGTAAAAACTACCAGAGGCAAATCCTCCTAAACTATGAAATAATAATCCTAAAATAGCACCCATAAAAATCGTTTAATTGTGTTCGAATTTAAAAGTATAAAAATTTCCAACTATACTTATAAGCAATAAGGATTGTTTAAATAGATGATCTTCTGATCAAACGAAAAGGATTTTCTCTCAAAACTTTACTATCCGTTTTAATTAATTCAGCAGCAATTTGTCCCATTCTTTCAAAATCAGTAGAAATGGTTGTAATTCCTTTAAATAGTAACCTTTTCAATGGTGTTTCGTTGTAAGAAATAAGTCCTACATCTTCACCTAGACTAAGATTGAGTTCTAATATTTTTTCTAAAACAATGATGAGATCATCTTCCATTACAGTAATTAGTGCATCACTTTTATTTATTTGTACTAAATCAGAGCTATCAACAATTTCCATATCAAAGGCAAAATCACGACAAAAATCGGAAAATCCCTCTACGATTTCTCTTGGATAAAAACTCGTTTTAGGGAAAATCATTTTCAAAACTTGGTATTTACTTAAATCTTCTTTTGCTTCAACTAAAACTTTGTATATATCGGCCTTAAAATTTTCATAAACAGCTCCAAAATTACCCTCAACCCCTGGAATTAATTTATCCATAATGATTAATTTTTCCTTTGGCAGATCATTGATTAATTGAATTGCGTTTTCTTCTCCCTCTAAAAAATGTGGAAGAATTACAATATGAGAATATTCTCGGTCTCTCGACTGAATTATTTTTTTAAATAAATGATAGTCATTATTATAAATATAAAAGTCAATTGTGGCATGCTCTCCCATTGCCTCGACAAATGCATCGTAGATAATCTTTTTATGACCACTTAATTTATTAAATAACAAAAATATTTTAAAATCGGTCGGTAAAGAACTTATATTAATAAAAAAACCTTTGCCTCTTTTAGAATCAATAATTCCTTTTGATTTCAAGTAATTATATCCTTTTTCAACGGTGATTCTAGAAACAAATAATTCAAAACTCACCTCATTGATTGATGGCAAATGATCTCCCTGATGAATCTGCTGGTTCCTTATACCTTCTATAATTGAATCGGCCAACTGCCGATACTTAGGAGTTGATGAAAACTCATCAATTTGAATAAGAGATAAAATATTGTTAGAAGTCATTGCCTAAAGTTAAAATTATTTAACATAAAACAAAAAAACACCCTCCGTTTTTGGAGGGTGTTTAGAAGTGGACCAGCATGGGCTCGAACCATGGACCCCCTGATTATGAGTCAGGTGCTCTAACCAACTGAGCTACAAGTCCGCATTAACCTTTAGTTAACGAGTCGCAAAAATAAATAAAAAAGCGATTATATGCTAATTGTGAGAAGAATTTTATAATTTTCATAAATTTTTTAAATACCCAATGTACCCTACTAAAATTATTAATGACCCGATTTATGGATTTATAAAAATTAACAATCCATTCATCCTTCAATTAATAGATCACAGGTTTTTTCAAAGGCTAAAAAGAATTAAGCAATTGGGTTTAGCTGAATTCGTTTATCCAGGTGCCCACCATACTCGTTTTCACCATGCATTAGGTGCTATGCATTTAATGGATCAGGCTTTAAATAATTTAATTGCTAAAGGTTATAGCATTAGTCCTGAAGAAAGAGAAGCTGCAGAAATTGCTATATTGTTACATGATATTGGCCATGGTCCGTTTTCGCATGTTCTAGAATTCACCTTGCTACAAAATGTTAAACACGAACAAGTTTCCTTATTGTTCATGAACCTTTTGAATGAAGAATTCAATGGAAAATTAAATTTAGCTATTGAAATGTTCACTAATAAGTATCCTAGAAAGTTTTTCAATCAATTAATTTCTAGTCAGTTAGATGTTGACCGTTTAGATTATCTTTCAAGAGACTCCTTTTACACCGGGGTGAGAGAAGGATTTATTGGATCTGAAAGATTATTGTCTATGCTTGATTTGCATGAGGAACAATTAGTATTGGAAGAAAAAGGAATTTATTCCATTGAAAATTTTTTGATGGCCAGGAGATTAATGTATTGGCAAGTTTATCTTCATAAAACTGCGATTGCTGCAGAGACCATGTTGATTCAAATACTAAATAGAGCTAAATATTTATTAGAAAATGGCATTATTTTAGAAGGTTCCAAATCCTTAAAACAATTTTTGTCAAAAAATTATACTTGGAAGGAATTTTCATCCAATAATGAATTAGTTGAATCTTATGCTGAATTGGATGATCATGATATTTGGGCAGCTATCAAAAATTGGAAACATGCTGAGGATAAAATTTTAAGAAATCTATGTACTCAATTTATTGAGAGAAAACTCTTTACCTGTAAGTTAGGTGCTCAACCGGTACCCAAATCAAGAAAAAGTGAAATAATCAATGAAATCAGAAGAAATTGGGATATTTCTGATGAAGAACTAAATTATTTCACCATTGAAGGAAGTACAACAAATGCAGCATATGTTCAGGGTGATAATACGATAAAAATAGTCGATAAACTTGGTCAAGTGGTCGAATTAACGGAGGCATCTGACCTTCCAACCATTCAGGCATTGAGTAAGATTGTAAAAAAATACTATTTTTGTTGTCCAAAGAGCGTATATTTGCAAGGCAAATTATGCTAATTAATTTTAAGTAATCCTTGCATGAAATTTACTGTAGACCAAATAGCCCAATTAATTTCTGGTACAGTTGAAGGAAATGGTACAGATTTCATTTCCAAATTTGACAAGATTGAAGAAGGAAAAAACGAAAGCATATCCTTTTTGGCGAATCCAAAATATGAATCTTTTCTTTATGATTCTGATGCAACTGCAATTATTATTTCTTCTGATTTGAACTTAAAATCAAAACCTAAAGCTACTTTAATTCGGGTAAAAGACCCTTATTCAGCTTTTACAATTCTATTGCAAAAATATCAAGAATTGGTTGCAGAATCGATCTCTGGAATTTCTAAACTAAGTCATATTGATGAAACTGCAGCGATAGAAAAAAATGTGTACATTGATGCTTTTGTAAAAATAGGTCAACAATCAATAATAGGGTCACAAACACAAATACATAGCAATGTTTCTATTGGGAATCATGTTAAAATAGGTTCCAATTGCAAAATCTTTTCTGGAGTCGTACTTTATGATGGCACCGAAATTGGTGATCATTGTACAATTCATTCAAATGCTGTAATTGGTTCTGATGGATTTGGTTTTGCACCTCAGGCAGATGGCACTTATTCGACAATTCCACAGATTGGAAACGTGGTCATTGGAAACCAAGTAAGTATTGGTGCTAATACCACTATTGATCGTGCTACTATGGGTAGCACAAAAATTGGAAATGGCGTTAAAATTGACAATTTAGTTCAAATTGCACACAATGTTGAAGTAGGGGATCACACTGTCATAGCAGCACAAGCAGGTATTTCTGGTTCTACCAAAATAGGAAAAAATTGCATGATAGGTGGCCAAGTAGGAATGGCTGGTCATATTATTATTGCTGATAAAACCATCGTTACAGCAAAAACGGGAGTAACTAAATCGTTTAAAACCTCAGGATTAGTTCTTGGTGGAAATCCCGCTACACTTAACCATGAATTTTTAAAATCGAATGCATTTATCCGACGTTTACCTGAATTACTTTCAAAGGTAGATCATTTAGAAAAACAAGAAGATTAAAATTAAATATGAATAATAAACAACATACCATAGCAAAAGCAATTAGTTTAAGTGGCGTTGGACTTCATACTGGAGTAGTTGCTAATATGACTTTTTTGCCCGCAGCTGCCAATCATGGTATAAAATTTCAAAGAATAGATTTACCTGATCAACCCATTGCAGATGCAGACGTTGATTATGTTGTGGATACCTCAAGAGGAACGACTATAGAACATAATGGTGCAAGAATCAATACAGTAGAGCATGTTTTGGCTGCTATGGTAGGTTTAGAAATTGATAATATTTTAATTCAATTAGATGGACCTGAACCTCCTATCATGGATGGTAGTTCCATAAAATTCGTTGAGGCCCTACTTGAAGCAGGTTTAGAAGAACAAGAAGCAGCCAGAAAATTTTTCGAACTAACTGAAGAAGTAAGATACAAGGATTTATCCAAAGATATTGAATTAGCGGCACTTCCTCTAAATGATTATCGTTTGGCTGTTATGGTGGATTACAATTCAAAATTTTTATCTAGCCAACATGCCAATCTATCACATGTAAGTCAATTTGTTAAAAACTTTGCCATGTGTAGGACATTTTGTTTTGTACATGAACTAGAGGCTTTATTTAAAGCCGGACTTATAAAAGGAGGAGACTTAAATAATGCAATCGTAATTGCTGATAAAGATTATTCAGAAAGTGAATTAGCTCACCTTGCAGATGTAATTGGGAAACCAAAAATTTCAGTTTCCAAAGAAGCTGGAATTTTAAACAATACTCAATTACATTATTCCAATGAAATGGCTCGTCACAAATTACTAGATGTGATGGGTGATTTGGCTCTTGTTGGTAGACCAATAAAAGCCCAAATTTTAGCTTCTCGACCTGGACATGCTTCTAACGTTGAACTTGCTAGAAAGATTAAGAAGTTAATGTTGGAGTCTGAAAAAAATAGTGTACCTATTTATGACCCAAAGGTACCTCCTATTTGTTCACATGAGCGAATTTATGAGTTATTGCCGCACCGTTATCCTTTCCAAATGATTGATAAAATCATATATTTGGATGACTCCTCGGTAGTGGGTGTAAAAAATGTGACCATGAATGAAAATTACTTTATGGGTCATTTCCCAAACAATCCAGTCATGCCCGGCGTAATGCAAGTAGAAGCAATGGCTCAAACTGGTGGTATTTTAGTTCTAAGTTCAGTACCTGATCCAGAAAATTATTGGCCATATTTAGTGGGCATAGAAAATTGTAGATTCCGTAGAAGCGTAATTCCGGGAGATACCGTTATATTTAGATGTGAATTAACCGCACCTATTAGAAGAGGAATTGCTAAAATGATTGGTAAGGCCTATGTGGCCGGACAAGTAGTATGTGAAGCTGAAATGACCGCTAGTTTAGTAAGAAAATCCTAAAAGAATGACTCACCCCCTTACCTTTATCTCTCCTTTAGCTAAAATAGCTGACAATGTTAAAGTTGATCCATTTACAGTCATACATGAAGATGTTGAAATTGGAGAAGGATCATGGATTGCATCAAATGTAACCATTTTTCCAGGTGCAAGAATTGGAAAAAATGTTCGCATTTTTCCTGGTGCGGTTATATCTGCCATACCGCAAGATTTAAAATTTGGAGGAGAAAAAACCACCTTAGAAATTGGTGACAACTCTACTATTAGAGAATGTGCTACTTTAAATAGAGGAACTTCAGATAGAAACAAAACAGTTATTGGTAAAAATTGTCTAATCATGGCATATGTTCATATTGCACATGATTGCATTGTAGGCGACAATGTTATTATTGCTAATTCAGTACAAATGGCAGGACATGTGACAGTTGGAAATCATGCAATTATCGGCGGATCATCTGCGATTCACCAATTTTCTAAAATTGGAGCTCATTGTATGATTTCTGGTGGTTCGTTGGTCAGAAAAGATGTTCCTCCTTTTACCAAATCAGGTAGAGAGCCTCTGACCTACGCAGGTATCAATTCAATCGGTTTACGTAGAAGAGACTATACAGACGAAAGAATAGCAGAAATTCAGGAAATCTATCGATATGTCTATCTTAAAGGGTTAAATATCAATGAGGCATTAACTCAAATAGAAGAAAATTTACCAGCATCTCCTGAAAGAGATGAAATATTAGAATTTATTCGCACCTCAGAAAGAGGTATCATGAAAGGATAATGAAAATTATTGCAGAAAAATTAGAAAAGAAATTTCGCAAGGAAAGAATCTTTACTGATTTTTCTTATCAATTTGAACAGGGAAATAGTTATGCCATAACTGGGCCGAATGGCTCAGGAAAATCATCTCTTTTAAAGATTTTAAGCTTTTATTCACTTCCAACGAATGGATCATTAACGTTATTAGATTCTAAGGGTCATCATATAGCAAATGACCTTTCCTATAAATACGTTTCCTACGCAGCACCATATATTCAACTTATTGAAGAATTTACTTTATATGAACTTCTTGAATTTGCTATTCAAGCAAAATTGATCGACACAAATACAAAAAAAGAGGAGTTTGAACAATTTTTAGATTTATATCCTATCAAAGGAAAATTAATTGCAAATTATTCATCTGGAATGCGACAAAAAATAAAATTAGGGCTCGCTTTGTTTTCTAAAAGGCCTATCCTTCTATTAGATGAACCTTGTACTAATTTGGATAGAAAGGCAAAAGATTGGTTTTTTGAAAAATTAAATAATGAAAAAAATAGGTTAATAATTCTTGCTTCTAATGAAAAAGAAGAAATTGATTTTTGTCAAAAATCAATTTCTATTGAAGAATTTAAAAAATAACGAATTAAACCACTTATTTCACTTTCTTAAACCTTACTACTTCAAGGTTAAACAAAACCAAATTTAATCCAATAAAAAAGAATACTTCTGAAAATCTTATGAGACCATTTGAAAGGGTAAAAAAATGAGTCCTGAGAGAAAATAAATCCCAATCAATCATTTTAAAAGGAAGGATTGAATTGAGTTGCAAAGATCCCTCCCAAAAAATATAATTAAAAACAATACTGATAACAAATGCAATAGATTGCTTATTTGAAAACAAAGAAGCTAAAGTTGATATCTGAACAAATGTGAAACTTAAGAGTAAAAGCGAAAGATATTGACCAATAATAATGGAATAATCTAAATCAAAATTGATCGACAATTTTTTTATTGAAAATACATATAAAAGAGTTGGAATTAGGATGACACATATTACTAAAAATGCACCTAAAATTTTACCTAAGATAATTTGAGCGTTTGAAATAGGTAAAATTCTTAACAAATCAATTGATTTGTTTTCGCATTCTTCGGCAAATAGTCGCATGGTTAATGAAGGAATAAATAACATTAAAAACCAAGGAATTATATCAAAAAATACCCCCATTTCAGCATAACCAAAATCCAATAGATTACCATCAAAAATCCATGTAAAAAAGCCTAAGGCTATGAACATGACGATCATGATACCAACCCCCAAAAAGGATGAAAAAAAGCTGAAAAACTCTTTTTTTATGATGCTAAACATTTATTCGAATATTGATTTTTCTCTTTTCAAAATACC
>JBEBDG010000072.1:0-10158 GCA_041157165.1 Bacteroidota bacterium | reverse complement strand
TAACGCCTACACAGACTATTTTGAAAATGCTAAGAATCCTTCCAAGCATTTTTCTTTAGTTGGTGATAGTAAGCCGTATAAATTGCTCTTGTATTTTGGGATTGAAAACTATTTGTCCCATTTTATTAAATCGGTCTTATATAAAAGCGAATCAATTGAGGCCTATAGAGAAAGTTTCTGTTTGCGTTTTTGGTTTGATGATGATTTAGAAAATCAAGAGCGTTTACTTGTCGTCAGCCTATTTAAGGAGGCCGGTTATGAAAATGTCAGTTCCATCTCCATTGATGGTCATTTAAAGAAGCAACTTTCAGGGACATCAACTAAGGATAATGGAAGAGTTTACCTAACTGCAATCACTAACGATTTGTATGTTCAACTTTTCTCTGCACAACATGAATTGTTGGGCAAATTTAAATTACCTGAATTGGGATCAGACCCTAGGGCAAAAATCCTTGCAAAACTTATTTTAGAAGATGTAAAAGAGGCTAATCCCCATCTTTTTATTAATGATGAAGTGGAAATCCCCTACATCATTCCGCATTGTACTGCCCTACTTTCTTCGCTATCTCCCTTGATGAGGGATTATATTGAATTGTCCACGGGAGCAAGATTGGATTATAAAATCAAATTGAATGATTTGGAGGGGCGCTTAGCTTACAATCGTGGAATTGAAGACAAGGTGATTCCCCAATTGGAATCAATCCTTGGGCAAAATGGGCTTAGTGGTTCGGCTGTAGACCTCTTTTTACTTGGTGATCAGATCAGCACAAACTATTTCAAAGAAAAGCTTACCAAAAAATTCCCTAGTGTAATTGGGGTGCCCAACGCGATTGAAGCAAAAATTCTCAAATCAATTTTTACTGAAATCGCATCCAATTTCTATGAGCTAGAAGTTGTTGGTAAAAAACCTGTATTACCAGTTCAATTAACACAGGAGTTCGAAGAGACCAACCCCAACCCTAATCAAGAAAAAGAAAAGAAGGGGCCGCCTATAAAAACAGGCCTCACGATACCAGGCATTAGTAGCCAAGGCATCGGGAGTTCCTCACCACAAACGGCTCCCGTGGTAAAAGCACCTATTTCTCCTGCACCTTCTAAGGTCGAAGCCGCACCTAAAGTTCAAGTCAAGCCAGTGACGCCCACTACTGTTGAAAAATTTGTAGTACCTACACCAGTAACCAAAGTGGTGCCTCCAGCGCCAGAATTAAGGCTTGATTCAAAGCAAAGTTTACCTCCAAAACCAACGATTCCTGGATTGCCTAATTCGTTGACTTTACAAGGAAAATTAGCAAAAAAAATACAGCAAAACTACCCTGATGCAGAGGTAAAGAAGGTGGATAAAGACAATTATGTAGACATCTTTATTCCATCTGTATATCCAAAACGAGGAGCCCATTTATTTTTCAATACTTCCAAGGATGAAATTAAAATTGGGTTTTATTGCAGAGATGAAGAGTTCATTAAAGGTGTTTTAGCGAAACAACCAACGCTTGAGGCCTACAGTCAGGGAATTAGGCCAAAAGGGAATACAAGTTATTCTTCAGTTGAAGAGGCAAGTTCGGCTACCTTCGATTTTCTTTCCAAGATTGGTGGTAAGTTAGAAATGCCATCCGATCAAAAGAATGAAACTCGTAAAGTGCCTCCCCCGATAATTCCAGTTTCAACAAACAGGGTCCCCCCACCCCCACCTCCACCCCCACCAATTAAAAAGAAATAGATATGCCTTTAGATTTAAGAAAAGATAATAGCGAAGAAAAGAAATATTATTACAGCGAAGATGGAAATACCATTGGACCCTTTTCTCTTTCGGAACTTTTGGAAAAAATTGGTCCTGAAACCTTGGTGTATCGTGAAGGGATTGATTGGACGAATGCAAAAGAGGTCCAAGAATTGAAAAAATTCTTCAAGCCTAAAAAAGTTGAAAGTGACCCAATTAGTTCATTTTTAACTCAGGAATCTGTCATTCCGCCCCCAAAGCCAGTTAGCCTTGCTTCCAAAAAAGTTGTGAGTGATCCAGTTAGCTCAGTTTTGACCCAGGATCGCGTCGCTCCTACACCAAATCCAGCTAGTATGGCTTCCGAGCAAAAGAAAATGTTCGCAGCTCCATTTTCTTTTAAGGGAAGAATTAGAAGAATGGAATATGGTTTGAGTTTAATTTTTTATTCTATCTCCTATGGAATAATTATGGCGATGATTGAGACGTTTTCATTTGTTGCATTTGCCATTATTCCATTAATTTGGTTCATGCTAGCGCAAGGTGCAAAAAGATGTCACGATAGGGGAAATTCTGGTTGGTACCAACTCATTCCATTTTATTCCTTATGGATGCTATTTGCAGAAGGAGATCAACAGGCTAACTCCTACGGAAACCCAGTTAAGTAAAGGATAAAATAATTCATAAATAAAAAGTATCAACTGATTCAGGCAAGAAGGTCACTAGTTAAACTAAATTTGGATTTTGTTAGTCATTTCTGAATCTAGCCCGTTGTCCGGATCTAAAGTTTTTTAGAAATTTTAATTTAAATGATTCAATAAATATGGGATTAAATTTAAACAAAGGGGGTCGTTTTAATTTAGCGAAAGAGGCGCCTAAGCTAAAAGTTGCTGGTATTGGATTGGGATGGGATCCGAATGAAGAGCCAAACGGTCCAAATTTCGACTTGGATGTCAGTGCATTTCTATTGACAGAAGATGGGAAAATACCTGCGGATGAATATGTTGTTTTTTTTAATTCTGACCTAAAAACAGAAACGCCAGAAGGAATGCGCCCCTATTCAGGAGACGGTTCGGTATTTGGAGCTGTTGATTCCATTGATGGGACAGAAAGTGATGGTGAGGATGACGAGGATATGCGCGTTTATTTTGACAAAGTATGGGAAGGGATCACCCAGATTATCATTACAGTTACCATCACCAAATATCCAAATGATAAGAAAAAGGATAGACGAACCCTTTTGCAAAATTTTGGAATGGTGAATGATTGTTACATCAGAATTTGGGATGATGAAACTGGCGTTGAAATTTTGAGATACAACCTAAAGGAAAAATTCAGCGATGAAGATGCTGTAGAATTTGGTCGTTTTGTTCGAAGCAATGGATCTTGGGAGTTTGAAGCTACAGGTGAAAAATATACGGGTGGTTTGGGAAAATTTGTAGAGCTTTTTACCTAAAGAATGGCTTTAAATTTCAATAAAGGCGGAAAATCAGGCAAATATTTCTATCTCGATGAAGAAGGGGTAGACTATGGCCCATTTGAAATTTCTGAGTTGTTAGAAAAAATAGATAGAGACACTCTTGTTTATTTCAAAGGGATTAATTGGACGAAGGCCTCTGAAATTCCAGAATTAAAGCGGTACTTTCCTGAAGAAGTAAAGGTTGTTGAAAAGGTAATTGAGAAAGTACCTTTACCGGCAGCTAAGCCAAAAAAGAGCCCTATTTTACTTATTTTCGTTGTTTTTTTCATAATTGGATCGCTTTTAACGTATTCACTTTTTAAGTATTTAGATTATACTAAAGAACAAGAACAAATTCAATTTGAGCAACAACGAATCGCTGATTCAATGGCGATGGTTAACTCTCAGTTGGTGCTCGAAATGGAAAGGGATTCCATGAATGATGCACTTAATGCTCGAATTGATTCCTTGAATTCTGTTGAAAGCGAACTCATGTTTTTGCAAAATCAAGACTATTTAGCAGATAGAATAGATAGTTATTATTCAGACATCGTAAACAACAATTTCGATGCATATAACTATTATTCAGAAACTGTAGATCAGTTTATTAGTTTAACTAACGTTTCTCCTGAAGAGGTAAACAATGTATTTACTTCTGAACGGGATTATACGGATGAGGAAATTTATTTTGACAGAGACACATTTGTGTTCGATGAAAAAATAAACGGGGTATATTATTTCACTTATTCAATTCAGTATAGATGTTTTAGGATAAGGAGAAATAAGACACAAGAATGTGATGTGGATATACAAATTGGATTTGATGAGAACTTCCAAATCAAATCCTACAAGGAGTTAAAGGTGAGGAATTTGGTGTTTAGATAAGGTCCTCGACGAAGAAAGGGATGTGGCTAAAAATTTGAAATAAGTCAAATTAGTTTCAAAAGCCAATGCCTTTTAATTAGAGGGATGCTTTCCAGAATTTTGGTTGTGGAATCAAGAGGATTTGAAACTAAATTTTGGGTATTTATATGAAATTTCGACTTCAACTGCTTCACTAGGTTAACCAAAATCTTCCTTTGAACTTCATCCAATCTTACGCGGGATATCCAAGAAAATCCTATTCAATTTTGCGATAATCCAGGAATACTTTCGGATCAAGGCAGGGGCAAGAAAGGTGATTTGCTTAAAGTCCATCAAGATAGGCCAACCTTTAATGTTCCAGAAAAACCATTTCTAGTTATTCAAACAAATCTTTCTCAGCAGGTTTCCAACTGGGCATCTCCTATAGGCGATACCCAGTTCAACCGAAGTGTTGGGAAATGAAGAAGAAACAAGAAAAGGATTGGAAAGAGATGCTAAGCAAGTTCAAAAAATGAATTTAGGAGTGAATACCCAAAACCATTTACGTTAGTTGTATGCTAGGATTAATTATCAAAGTAATTTTTGGACTGTTCATTTGGCAAGGACTACCACGATTGATTTTCATTAAGCGTAAATCCAAAAGTGGTTCAGCCCAAGGCATTGTAACTAGTTTATGTAAGGTAATTGGTATTGTAATTATTGCGATTGCGATATTCGACTATATTAGGTAAGTACTTTTTAATAGGCATTAGGGCTAAGTATTTTGATGGCCTAAAATATGTTTGCCTTTGTTTTTTTTAGGAACCATTCCTCTGATTGGAATAGATTTATTACCTAGTCAAAACTTATAATTGAGGAAATATTTCTTGGAGTTCTATCCTTTGTTATTTGAGAGGTATTTTTTAGTAATTTCAAGACTTTATAATTAGAGGATTTACATAAAAAATTCTCTTGATCTAAGGTTTACTGCTGTACTAAATTTTGAAATTATGAGAAAACAATCCGTTGTACTGATTTCATTGACTTTGAGCTGCCTTCTTGGAATTTTTAGTGGATGCACTGGCTCTTCGGGTGATTCAACCACAAGTGAGGGTGAGTTGGGTTCGGATTCAAAGACCTCTTCCAGTAGTGGAATGCAGTCTCAGGAGGTAAATGAAATTGATCAAAAAAGGCAAAGAGTAAAATTAGGTCACGCAATCAATACCTCTGCAAATGAGTATTTGCCAGTAATGAGTTCAGATGGCGGGGAATTATTTTTTTCAGCAATGGACAGAACTGGTTTTTTTGATTTTAAGTTGGACTATACCAAGGTGAAATCTGCTGGTGGGGAAGATATTTTTATGAGTGAGTTAAAAGAAGGTGTTTGGGCAGACGCTAGGCCAATTACTGAAATAAATACGAATGGGCATGAAGTTGTTTCTCAAGTACTTGGAAATGGCGATTTATTGGCAACCGCAAATTATCCAGAAAATTTGGGGGTCCAGAATAACACCAATGCTGCAGTTCAAACGACCGACTTGTTTTTTTTGAAGAAGACGAATTCAGGATATCAAATTAGCCACTTGCCCGAGCCAGTAAACTCTATTTTTACGGAGGCAGATGGCTGGATGGCTGAAGACCAATCCTTTATTTTGTTTGTATCAGATGGACCAGGTCATGTGGGCGAATACCATAAAAAAGGATGGAAATGGAATGATAGTTTTTGGGGGAATACGGATGTGTATGTTAGTACTATGGAAGGAGACAACTGGTCAGTACCAGTCAACTTAGGGCCTATAGTAAATACTCCTTTCGCCGAGCGTACACCTTGGTTATCCAAAGATGGACTAACCCTTTACATTAGTTCAAATGGATTTGTTGAGGGCAAAACTGATCTTGATGTGTATGCCTTCAAAAGAAAGAATACAGCGGATTGGACAACCTGGTCTGGCCCATTTGCAATTGCAGATGCAAATACACTAAATGATGATTGGGGATATAAAGAAACAAGTAATGGAATGGCTTATTTGGCTTCTTCCGAAAAACTAAACTACAAACCTACCCAACGTGGTTCAGCAGGGGACGCTGGATTTAGGGAAACAAATTTTAGAACGGGTTATGAAGTTTTTGGCTTGCAAGTGGCTGGATTAAATGCGGAGTATGAAACAAATATTTATTCACTGATTGCTCCCGAATCACCTTCATTTACCATTAACGATGTTTTTTTTGATCTGAATTCTTACAAGATAAATAAAGGATTCGAGAAGTATCTGTTGCTTTTAGTGGATCAAATCAATCAAAATAATAAGGCAACTATTGAGATTCATGGTCATACCGATAACTCGGGAGAAAAGAAGTACAATAAGGAGCTTTCTTTGAAAAGAGCTGAAGCCATCAAGGATTTTCTCATGAGCAACGGGGTTAAAAACACCCTAACTGTAAAAGGGTTTGGCGATGAAAAGCCAATCTATCCAAATGAAAATAAAGCCTTAAAAGGGAGAAACAGGCGGGTTGAAATTTATTTAAAGCAAAATATTGATGGATAGCACAGAAAACAAAGGTTCTTGGGCTGGCTTAACATCAATTATTTCAAAAAACGCTTATTTACATTTTTCTTTTGACTTTTGGAATACCATGGTTTTTCCAAATCCACGGTTTAAAGAAAAAAGAGCGGAGTTAATTAGTCAATTAACAAATAAAAATTACACGCCGGAAGCAATTAGCAAGGCGTTTGCAAAGGTAGGTGAAGAACATAACCGTTTGATTGAAATAGGGGGGAAGAACTTACCCATTCAACAGTTATACCAACGCGTTCTAATTGATCTTGGCTGGGCAGAAAAAATAGATTTGACTGACCTCGTCAATAAAGTAGAGCAAATTTTCCTTCAGTTTCCCCCAATCCTTTGTGAGGACTTTTTGTCCTTCTTGAATTTTTTGTTGCCATTTGAGAAGACGATTTCAATCACGAGCAACACAGCATTTATTTCCGGAGCAACAATTAGAGAATTTTTGAATAATTATTCCTTAGCCGGAAAGTTTGATTTTTGTTTGTTTTCTGATGAGGTTGGATATGGCAAGCCTGCTGTAGAAATGTTCCAACTTTTGTCATTAAAGTTAAAAGAGTATCATCCAGAAATAAGGTTAAATGAAGTGATCCACATAGGGGATAATCCTGTGACGGATTTTATAGGTCCAATGAAATTTGGATTTGATTCCTTTTTGCTTACCTCGGAGCAATATTTGATTTACCCTAGGTATTCTGTTCATTCGATTAAAGACCCGATTAGCTATTCATTTTCACCAGAAGCATATAGTAGATTTAAGTTTGGCGACTTTCAGGTAGCAGAAAATTTTTCATTTGAATTGTTTAACTATTTTATTCAATCTGGATTTTTTAGGAGTGACCGATTTCCAGAAAAAATTGTGGTGTATAGCAGTCCCTACTCTCAAATTCCTACCGCAAGTTATTTTTTGGCATTTGGTTTTTTCAAATTGTTAAAGGATCATATTGATGCATCTGGAGCCTCTGGTATCCATTTAAGATTTGGAAAAATTGATCGTTGTCAAACCTACACGGAAGATTATGGGGCCATGGATGCCTCTGAAAGGTTTAACCTAATAAAAAATGACACCTATAAATTCTCTCAAGAACCTGAGGAGGATGAATGTTGTATATTTATTGATGATATTTCGATAACAGGATCTCATCAATTGGTGGTTGAGAACATGCTTGTTAAAAACAGATGCTTGAATCAAAGTATTTTTCTTTATTTCGCAAAGCTTGATGAGTTGACTATACCTGCCTCAATTGAGAATGTATTGAATTTCTCCTTTGTAGATTCAATAGAAAAGCTTTTGGAGTTAGTAACCTTTGATTCATTTAGGTTTACCACGAGAATGATCAAATATGTTTTAAATGCGAGCGAAAATGACTTCAATTTATTTTTTGAAACATTAATGGAAAGAAATAAAAAAGACTTTCTATTTAATTTTTATGATTTAGCACTCTCGAATGATTATCACAAAATTGAGGCATACCAAAAAAACTGGGGGATTCTTGAAGTGATGAAGAAGAAAGAAGATTTCAGCAGAGCCCTTAGTAGTAAATGATAGTTGAAAAAATGAGTAGTTATCCTGTTTTAGACTAAAAAATTAAACAAAAAATGAGCCCTCAAAAAAAGGAAGCGATAGAATTTTGCTTGAATAAATATCTTTTGAATAAAATGGTAGACATCTGGCTAACCGTGATTTTAACGCTAGGATTAGCTTTGATAATATTTCCAATTTTCGGGTATCTGATTTATAAATATTACAAAGCAAAAAAGGAAGTCCGACTCTTGAAGGAAGAATTGTCTAATAATCCAGACAGCTTTAATAATGTGTATGCGTCTATAGGTTATGGATATACCAGACTGGGAGATAAAGTCGCAAATTCAGTAGATATTTATATGAATGGGATGGTTATGGACGTCCCCCAGTTGTATGTCTGGTTCTCAAAATATAAATCAAAGGAAAAATTGGCTGAAGTGCTGAACGAATGATTCAATCAAAGACTATCGAAAAAAAGCACTTCTCAAATCCGCTATCTGTTTTGGATTTTCAAAAGGTATTCCACTCATCTTATGGCTTGCCCAATTTTTTGAAAGTTCCTTAGGAGAGTTAGTTAGTCACCTTGTGGTAAGGCAAGGTTTTTATTTTTTACTTGAAAAGTCCTTTTTGATTTCTGTTCAGTCTAAATTTTTCAAAAAAATAGGCTACCGAAGTAGCCTATTTTCCATGTTTGCGCTATTAATTTCCCCCAAACATGGCGCTTCCAATTCGAATCAATGTAGCATAGTAATCTAAGTTTTCTTTTTCTACTGCGGTCACTTTGCCATCGGCATTTGCGGTGTCATTCATATACCGAATGATATCCTCCCGCACTGCTTCATTGGGAACCTCTCTGTTGATTACTAAGCAATTCTCAAAGACTAAATCCCCCATCTCTTCTGTATTGAAGATAGTTTTACATTTTTTCAAGAGCTCGAAAGTTTCATCAAGTGCTTCAAGGCATTCGTCTTGGTCCATCGCAAACCATTCTCCCATCGTTACGGAAGTGGATTGGATGTCTGCGATTTCTGATTCGGTGAACTGATCTAATTTTGATCCTACCTGAAGCAGGACAAACAAAATACAGTGCGGCATGGAGCTAATGTATAGTGTTTTTTTAGCTTCATTAAGGACATAAGGGCTTTCATCTTCCTCAGTTTGTTTTCCCTCTTCCATCTTTCTTGGTGCTGCGGGTACATCAACCACCTTTACTCCTCCATACACTTCCAAATAATCTTTCAAGACAGGATTATTTAGGTACGTATTGGGATGGAAATCCCGTTTTAGATGCTCCAATAGCAGTTGTAGTTTAAGTGGGTTCCATTCAGCAGCTAGTTCTTCCCAGCGAGCCAAACAGAACTCATGAAAGCCTTCCCGATTAAACTCCACATTGAAAAATTGGAAGATTTCAAAAGAAGCATTGTCATTAAATCCCCCAACAAGCTCTTCTCCAAGAGCCGAATTTTGGGTGACTAGGGTAAAAATGGATTTGGCGGCAGCAATATCTCCTCGTTTGATGTCCAAACCTGGCCCTTCATCCCAAAGGATAAAATCATAGAGTACGAGGGCCAACTTTTCTTCATTGCTCAATTGGTTGAAGTTGCCCGATGCTTTAAGTACCAAGCTTTTCACATCACATCCATTGTTAGCATTGCGGGTTTTTGCCCCTTTGTTCAAGACCAGCTCTAGGTTATCGATATCTTGTTCGGGACCTGCTTTGAGCATCAAGAAAAGTGGGAAAAACCTGTCCTGCGCATTCAAGGATCCACTTGGAGAGTCTTCTTCGTCCAGCATATCTCCCAAGTACATGAAAAGTTCAAGCGTATCAAGAAAGAGGCCTACATTGCAAAATGGCAAGAGTTCTTCCACAAGCTCAGCCAAAGAGCGGACGTAGTCGTCGTGGGTACTGTAGGCTTCGTCATAGATTTTTTCTGCTTTCATCCGAGGGCCAAGCAATAGTGACTCAATCAAATTGCCATCTTCATGCGCTATTCGGAGCATGGTATTTGAAATCCTTGGTACTACGGCGGCTTTTGTAAATTCTTGCAGGGTT